>CAYZGF010000018.1:0-19445 GCA_964477595.1 uncultured Algimonas sp. | reverse complement strand
GTCTCGCGCTTGCGACGGCCACAGATTTTAGCGACCACTGAGACAGCCGCGATAGACATTGAAGACACGCCGGATGACTGGCGTGCTGAACGGGATGGGTCATACCGTCGTCATTTAAAGTCCAATCGCCGTCGTACACGTAAGGCTGAAGACGCGGTCGGCCCCAAACGGATCGCTCTATTTTCCCGCGATATAGACGTCTATGCGGCACTCCTGAAATGGAAACGCGAGAAGTTTTCGCAGACAGGAAAATATGATGTGCTCTCTGCCGATTGGACACAGGCCTTAATCCGCACCCTTTGGGAACGTGGACCCAAATCGGATTTACGTTGCGATATGCATGCGCTCTATTTCGGTGACCGACTGGCAGCGATTGATTTAGGTCTATCAGACGGAGACGTATTTCATAGCTGGATGGTCGCCTATGATGATGAATTGTCAGAATATGCACCGGGCATTCAACTCCTGGAGGCGCTGATCGATGCCAGTCCTGAAACGGGCTATCGCCGCATTGATATGGGTGAAGGCTTAGAAGGCTATAAGCGCCACTATTCCAGCGCGTCCAGCGATGTCGTTTCGGGTCTGGTGCCGTTGGCGGGCGCAGCCGGACGGCTTTCCCGAATCTATGCTGCCGCTGAAAGATGGGGTGTTGGCCCCCTGAAAGATGCCCCCGGGAAGTTGAGACGTCGCTATTCTCAAATCGCAGCTTGCGAAGACGGAACCGGTGGCCGTGTCCGGCATATGATCGCGGCATTTGCGACGGCCGGACGTATTTAAGGCAAAAAATGCGCTAAAATGTTGCGAATTTGCAACAGACACCCTGACTTCCACGATTTCTCCCTTGCGCTCGGACAAATAATCGCAATCAATGGAGCTCAGCTATCCGGAAAACCGGAAGCCCTTACATCACTCGGGGAGAGTTCTATGAAAAAGCTAACCAGCGCAGGTCTTGCGCTATTGTCGACAACGGCTTTAATGACAGCCTCGACGGCCTATGCTCAGGTCGTTGACGGAGCCACATTTGACGAAGACGTCATTATTTCTACAGCGACACGCCGACCGGAAGCCTTGCAGGATGTTCCGATTGCGGTCACCGTTATCCAGCCTGAAATTTTGGAAAAACAGGGCGTGGTCAATATCCAAAACCTGTCAATCGTCGCCCCTAGCTTTGCCTCCTCTCAGGCCCAAACCGCATCAGGTACAGTGGTCCTCCGTATTCGCGGCGTGGGTACAACATCTAACAATATCGGTTTTGAGTCCGCTGTCGGCGTCTTTGTTGACGGAACTTACCAATCCCGCCCGGGCATTGCCCTCGGTGAATTTGTCGATGTTGAACGCGTCGAAGTCCTTCGCGGTCCACAAGGCACGCTCTTCGGACGGAACACATCTGCAGGCGCATTGAATATCACAAATGTCCGTCCCGACCTCGATTCAGCAGGTGGATTTGTGAATGCGACCTTCGGCAATTACGCACATAAAAGCGTTCAAGGTGCGGTCAATATTCCGCTCGTCGAAGGTAAAGTCGCAGCGCGTATCACGGGCGCTTATCGTGATCGAAACGGCTACATGAAACTCTTCAATGGCAATGGAGACCGGATCGGCGAGTCTAACGCGATTGATCAGTTCATGCTTCGCGGTCAAATTGGCTGGGAAGGCGATAGTGGCTTTAAGGGCCGTGTCATCGTTGATCATCAAAGCAGTGACGCCCCGGTCGGTGCTGCGCTTGAGGTTCAGCAATCTGCTGTAGAAACAGCCGGGTTATTCCCTGCCGTCGGCTTGAACGCACGTGGCGGCATGGTCGGACCGGATGTGGCTATCGGGGTCAATGATGATGATGGTGCCCAGGCCGCCGTCGACAACCTCATAGCGGCAGTCAACTTCGAGCCTAACCCGTCTATGGATCAAACTGGTGTCACACTGGAAGTCGAATATCCCGTCAGCGACTCTGCAGACTTAATCTATATCGGTTCCTTACGTGGATATGAGGCAACAGAAAATTACGACTCTGATTTCTCAGGTTTGGATGTTCTGAATGTCCTTGAGAGCCCGCTTGAAATCGACACGATGACGCACGAGCTTCGCATTCAAGGTACAGCCATGGATGACCGCCTCAGCTGGTTGGCAGGTGTCTATTACTCGGATGAAGAAATTGCACAGCGTGTGAACTTCCAACTGGGTGAAGATTATGGTGAGCTAGTAGGCGCGCTTCTCTTTGGACCAACAGGCGGAACACTCGGTGCAAACCCACTGACCGTTTTCTCCGGTGTTGATCCGGCGGGCACGACACAGGGTCAAAACTACGCACAAGACAGTAAGAGCTTCTCTCTCTTCACGCATAATACCTTTGACGTCACGGATCAGCTTTCGCTGACTTTGGGCCTTCGTTACTCTGATGAGAGCAAGGACGGCAGCTTTACGCAGTCAGGCGGTAACAACACGATCTGTCCGGCGACATTGGCTTCCATTGGTGCAGGCAACGTGCCAGCCCCGCTTGTCAGCAATATCTTCGGACTAGGCTGTTTGGCATTCCTCGCGCCAGCGGATCGCCCTGAAGCTGCAGTGTTCCCTCTTCCGAGAACTTTCGATGAAGAGTTCAAAGATGACGAGCTGATTTACACGGCTAAAGTCGGATATGAGATTGCACCAGCCGTCTCTGCCTATGCCAGCTTTACCCATGGCTACAAGTCAGGTGGCTTTAACTTGGATTCAACAGCTGCTTCAGGTGGTGCAGATCCGAGGTTTGAGTCAGAAGAAGTCGATGCATACGAGATCGGGCTGAAATCCAAACTCTTGGATAATCGCCTCACGCTGAATGTGGCAGGCTTCATCCAGAATTTCGATAACTTCCAGGTTCTTGAATTTACGGGTGCGCAGTTCACAACCTTCAACGTTCCGAAAGCGAACTCTACAGGTGTTGAAATTGAAGCCGTTGCACGCCCAATGGACGGTTTGACACTCAATGGTGCTTTGACGCTTCTGGATGCCAGCTATCCTGACGATTGCGCAGGTGACGATACACGTATCAACGTCACAGCGCTTTGCGGAAATGATCTGACAAACGCGCCGGGGACCGTCGGTATCTTGGGAGCCGCTTATGAAGGGTCTCTCACAGACAATCTCGACTTCTTCTTGAACGGTCAGTTACGTCACGAAGGGGATCGCCGGACATCAACTCAGGCGGTTGTCCTCGCGACAGGCGCGCCAAACCCGTATGATATCCAAGAGGCCAATACGAAGATCAATGCACGGATCGGTATCACGGATGCCGATGA
Source organism: uncultured Algimonas sp. (assembly GCA_964477595.1). GTDB lineage: Bacteria > Pseudomonadota > Alphaproteobacteria > Caulobacterales > Maricaulaceae > Litorimonas. The sequence goes on along the minus strand of CAYZGF010000018.1, from coordinate 16,173 downwards.
CTCCTACGCATTTGAACTTTGGGCGACGAACCTGACGAATGAGCGCACACGCGGCGTCACATTCAATACGGTTTTCCGGTCAGGGTCGCGTTCGGCCTTTATCCAAGAGCCGCGTATGTATGGCGCGACAATTCGCAAGAACTTCTAAGCGAACGGTAAAGCATAATAATAATTCAAGGCGCGGTCTTCGGACCGCGCCTTTTTTCGTATAGACAATGAGAAAATCAATAAAGGGAAGACAAATGGTCCGCATTAATCCAGATAAGCCAGACAGCGTAAACACGACAAAACCGGCAGAATTATCCAATGTTCTGGACGCTCAGCGTGCGGCTTTCAATCAGAACCCAAATCCCGATTGGCCCTCTCGCAAACGTAAATTGGAAACACTTCGCGACCTCATCCTCGGTCATGAAGATGAATTTGTGAAAGCTATCAGCGATGATTTCGGACATCGCGCGGTTGAAGACACGCTCATCAGCGAGTTCCTTGTCATTCAGGGCGGCATTTCTCACGCGATTAAGCACACGCCCAAATGGATGAAGACGCGCAAAGCTCCGACGGCACTCCAATATAAGCCTGCCAAAAATGTGATCATCCCACAGCCGCTGGGTGTTATCGGCATTATCAGCCCGTGGAACTACCCCCTACAACTCGCCATCATGCCACTCGTCGGCGCATTAGGTGCCGGCAATCGCGCTATGATTAAGCCGAGCGAATATACGCCGCGCATGAGCCAATTGCTGAAAGAGGTCTTGGCAAAAGGCTTTACGGATGAAGAGGTTTTTGTCGCAACAGGCGGTGTGGACGTCGCCTCCGCTTTTTCAGGCCTGACCTTTGACCATTTAGTCTTTACCGGCTCGACCAGCGTAGGCCGTATTGTTGGTGAGGCCGCAGGAAAGAACCTTGTGCCGGTTACACTGGAACTCGGCGGGAAATCACCGGTCATTATCGATAATAGCGCCAATATGAAACTGACAGTTCCGCGCATCGCCAATGGTAAGCTTCTCAATGCCGGGCAAACATGCGTCGCACCGGATTATGTCATTATGCCGGAAGCGAAGATTAATGGGTTCGCGGACGCTATGATTGACCAAGCTGAAAGCTTCTATCCAACAGTGGCCGGGAATGATGATTATACCACGATCATAGCCGATGGGCATTATGCCCGCTTGCAGGACTTGCTGGAGGATGCCGAAAATAAGGGAGCAAAAATTCGAACCGCAGGCGATGACGATAAGCAACAACTTGCCAAAGAACGTCGCATTCCTCTGACTGTTGTAACCGACACAACACCAGATATGAAAATTATGCAGGAAGAAATTTTCGGCCCCCTCCTCCCCGTTGTAGCTGCTGAGACATTGGACGACGCATTGGATACGGTGCAAAAAGGCGAACGCCCGCTCGCGCTCTATTGGTTTGGTGAGGATAAGAAAAAACGTGACAAGGTTCTGCGAGAGTCAATTTCCGGTGGTGTATCTGTGAATGAGACGGCTTGGCATGTGGTGCAGGAAGATATTCCATTTGGTGGTGTTGGACCATCAGGTATGGGGGCCTATCACGGCGAACATGGCTTTAAGAGCTTTTCCCACATGAAAGGCGTTTTCATCCAAAGTAAATTTAGCCAGGGTAAAAACTTATTCCCGCCCTACACGGATAAGACCCGTAAAATGATCGGGTTGATGAAAAAAATACTGTAATAATTAGTTAGCTTAGCTCGCTTCTTAGCAAGTTAAGCTAACCTATTTCAAAGTGTTTGACCGCGGGCTTCGCTCACCATCTAAATGACAGGCGGGGGCCCGATATTCAAATATCCATACCAAAGGATAAGAAGGATCAGCCGCCCTGCAACGGGTCCGCGTGTGACGTGACTTAGACTGATTGCAATGATGGGAAGACCCACACCGACAGCAATCACATCTTTAACTTCGCCAAAACTTTCGCTGACGATTATCTGCACCAGCGCCGGCATACATATAGCCAAAGATAATAAAATTGAGGCCCCTATCCGTCTTACCAATTGGGAATTGGCGGATGTTGGAGATAGATTTGTCAGGCGAGACATCTCCAGCCCGCGCCACCGCGCTCCATGCTGAGTCAGGGGGAAAATCAAGAGTAGCGCAATTGCGGGCCCGACCATTCCTCTGAACGGTAAAAACAGGCCCGCGAGAGCCGCCGCCAACAGCAGTCCCGCAAACCAATTTGGTTGTAATATCTGCGACCATTCTGACTTTAACTGAGAAATTCGTGCATTGGATGAACTGTTCACCGGCGTGACTTTTGCCTTCGAAAACAGGCTGGGTTCAATGCTTGTCTCGGCACCTTTATGTGCCCAGCCAATTTTACCGGGTTTGAAAATCAAGCCCGACAAAAACACAAAACCTCCCGCAACGCCTATCCAAAAGAGTCGCGAATATAGAAACGCGCGATCCGTCACGCCCGCCATCGCATCAATTTCCAACTGATTGTCAAAGACAGGAGCCCCGCCAATATAGAGCTCTCTTATTTCATATTCGGTAGCTCCGGATAATGGGGCCGCAAAGCCAAACACATCGTAAAGAGGCGATCCCCCGCTTCCACCGCCTGCGAAAAATGCGGCCGATAGAGTAATCAAAAATATCCAAATAATAAAAAATAGAATATCTCCGCCTGCTTTTCTTAACCAAGGCCGCATTGAGAAAATCGTGCGTAAGGCCGCAATGACGGCCAAAGCGGGCGCCGCAATCAGACTGAGTGCGAGTACAATTTGAATAGGATTTACCTCAGCCATGGGAAGTCGAAAATACGCCAACATCACACCCGCAGCCGCCAAAGCCAGCATCAAGATCCAAAGCGCTGCTGTGTCGGCAATCCAATGCCCCAAACCCAATGCACTTCGTCGTGCCGGCGTCACATTTTCTGCTTGCCAAGGTGTTTTCCGCGTCGGTCCGGCGCGAAGAAAAATATAGGCCAGTGGGGACAGAATAATGGCCATAATTACGCCAAGCTGCAGCCCGATCACGCCGCTATCCAAGGCCAGCCTCGCATCATTTACAGCTAAAACAGAATAAGAGGCTGATTGATCCGGCACGAGGAAACGCGCGCCAATGGGTGCTGCTAGAGCCAACCACCAGATCGAAGGAGAGCGCAAATGACGTTTGAGCTGAACCCGCGCATGTGTCGCGATTTGTTCGAAAAACAAGCTCATGAGGCGGGCGAAATTCGTAGCTCTGAAATATTCCGCCCCGATAGCCCGTCCGTTAAATGGGTAGTCATCAATATGGTTGACGTCTCTGCCAATTCAAAAATCAAATCATGTATGTGACCTGCCGTTTGTGAATCCAGCTCAGCCGTGGGCTCGTCAAAGATCAAAATCTCAGGATTGCCGAGGCAGGCCTGAGCAATTCCCAATCGACGTCGCATTCCGCCGCTATAGGTGGCAATCCGCCCATCAATATCGCGACCAAGGCCCAATCGGCTCAAAAGCTCAGTCGCTTGCGTCTTTGCGTCAGATCGACGGATATTCTTCAAGGCAGCCATATGGAGTAAGAAATCAAGCGCAGATATATCTTCAGGAAAATCAATTCTCTGCGGAGCATATCCAAGGATGGATCGATAGTGCCGCAATGACTTGCGAACGGGCTCGCCCTTCCAATCGACCGTTCCCGATTTCGGCTTTTCAACCGTTGCACATATTCGGAGCAAGGTCGTTTTGCCCGCCCCACTCGGCCCCGTTATAACGGTGACCCCGCGGTCAAACTCATGAGTTAAATCAGCCAGTACGGATTTTCGTCCGTAGCTTTGCGCAATATTTTTTAACGCCAACATATCCAAGTCCAAATAAGAAGGGCGACCCGATAGAGCCGCCCTTATTTAACCTACCAAATTTTTACACGCTCTTCCGGCGGGATATACATGGCGTCCCCCGGCTGAACATCGAATGCATCATACCACGGCCCAAAGTTACGAACGATGCCGTTCGCCCGGAACTCACCCGGACTATGAGGTCCGTTTTTGATTTGGGCTGAGAGAGCGGCTTCGCGCCATTTGATCGCCCAGACTTGCGCCCACGCCATGAAGAAACGCTGATCTCCCGTAAAACCGTCAATAACCGGAGCCTCTTTGCCACCCAATGAGCGTTTATAAGCCTCATAGGCCATTGTGACGCCTGTGAGATCACCGATATTTTCGCCAAGGCCCAGATTACCATCAAGATTTTCACCGGGTAGTGGCTCAAACGCGCTATATTGCTCTGCGAGTGCCTTTGCGCGCTCCTTATAGGCGTCTGCATCTTCAGCCGTCCACCAGTCGCGTTGGATACCATCGCCATCTGACTTACGGCCTTGGTCGTCAAAACCGTGGCCCATCTCATGACCGATCACGGCACCGATGCCGCCATAATTCACGGCTGGATCAGCATTCGGATCGAAGAATGGCGCATCCAGAATTGCGGCCGGGAATACGATCTCATTCAGGATAGAATTATAATAGGCATTCACGGTTTGCGGCGTCATGCCCCACTCATCCCGGTCAATCGGTTGACCGAGTTGACTGATAGAGTCTTCCCAAGACCATTTACGAGCGGATTGAATCGTTCCGACCAAATCATCGGCATCCACATTCAAGCCCTCATAAGTTTCCCACTTGTCTGGATAACCAATTTTCGGATTGAATTTCTTCAGCTTATATTGTGCCTGTTCTTTGGTTTCATCAGCCATCCACTCCAGACCGTCGATCCCGTCTTTGAAAGCACCTCGTAAATTCTCGACAAGGTCTTTCATTTGGGCCTTGGAATCCGGTGGGAAATGCTCGGCCACATAGACTTTGCCGACCACTTCACCCAAGGTTCCATTGACGGACGAAACGGCCCGCTTCCAACGGGGGCGTTGTTCTTCCTGCCCCCGGAGTGTTTTGCCATAAAAATCAAATCGGGCATCATCGATACGCTTTGGAAGGTAAGCCGCATGTCCATTCATGAGGCTAACGGTCATATAGTCTTTGAGAACCTCAACAGGTGTTTCTGCGAAGACTTTTGCGGCATTCTCAACAGCAGACTTTTCGCGCACAATGACAGTATTCTGACCACCAAGACCAAGCTCATCCATCATGCCAGACCAATCAATACCCGGGGCCATGTCTTTTAACTCGGACAAGCTCATTTTATTATATGTGAGGTCACGGTCACGTTGTTTGACACGGCTCCAATGGCCTTCGGCCAAAGCGGTTTCAAATGCCATAATTGCGTCGGCTCTGGATGCGGCGCTCTCAACACCGGCTTCTGTCAGCATTGTTTCTGCAAGGCTTTTATATCCATTCAGAATATCCTGACCTTTTTCACTCTCATCGAAATAATAGTCACGGTTTGGAAGTGAGAGACCGGATTGCGTGAGATAGACGATATATTCATCATTCTGTTTCGCATCGATATAGACATAAGGGCTCACAGGTGATGCCAGACCGAGGCCTGTATCCGCCATCAGCTTTAGAACATCATCCTTCGTTTCAGCCGCACGAATACGGTCAAGGTCGCCCTGAACAGGCGCTAGACCTAACGTCTCGATACGGTCTGTATTGAGATAGGCATTATAAAAATCACCAATGCGCTTTTCATCCGCTGTCGGGTTTTCATCGCTGGCCGCATTTTCAATGATCGCACGAACCCGCTTTTCGGCTTGATCTGCCAAGACAGAGAACGAACCATAACGTGACCTGTCTGATGGAATTTCTGTGTTCTTGAGCCAATTACCGTTCACATATTCATAAAAATTATCGCCCGGCTGGACAGACTCGTCGATATTCTCTGTCGCAATACCAAATGTGCCCAAGATAGCAGGCTTTGCCTCTACCGTTTGCACAACCGTATCGGTTTTTGTCTCAGCAGCATTATTGCAACCCGCTAGTGTTAAAGCGAGGACAGCCAAGCTGGCCCCCATTGTGTGTTTAAGAGTCATTCTGTCTCTCCCTCATTCTCATAGTTATATTTAATTTACTCGGCTGGCGTCGGAACCGGACCATCCCCAAAAGGTTTAGCGGTTTCAAGTTCTTCAGAGATTTCCATGCCCTCAAGCGCCAAAACCATATCCGGATCATAGTTCGACCCAAGCGAATCTTGTTTCACACCCGTCAAAAGCCCCTTAAAGGCCCGCGAGATATCGACACCAATACCGTAAAGCGCAGGGACCAACATCAAGGTCAGGAAGAAATCAAACAAAACACCAAATGCCAGGGCGACAACCATAGGCTTCAGAAATTCCGCCTGTGTCGATGTTTCGAATAAGATCGGTGTAATGCCGATAAATGTCGTCACAGAGGTAAGAAGAATAGGTCGGAAACGGGCGACACAGGCATCCAACATAGCCTGATATGCGCCCACACCTTTATCACGCAGTCGGTTTACGTAATCGATCAAAACAAGATTATCATTCACTGCGACACCCGAAGCCGCGAAGAAGCCGAAGACACTCATTACGCCAAAAGGCACATCGGTGATCAGATTGCCGAAAATCATCCCGATAAAGGCAAATGGAATCGCAATCATAATCAAGAGTGGCTGCGCATAGGATTTAAACGCAATCGCCAGCAATCCATACATCATGAACAAAATCGCGACGCCGCTGATCATCATTTCGCGGACGAAAGTCTGTTGCACTTCATCATCGCCCACCGTGATTCTTTCGACATTTGGATGACGCAAGTTCCATTGTGGGAAGAAGTTCTCGTCAAGATCTGCTTTGATCTCACTTTGCGCTTGCGGATTACCGCGGATGCGCCCCCCCGTATAAGCAACTTGCTTTCGGTCACGACGTTGAATGCGGGAAACGCCTTCAGCGAAACTCACATCCGCGACGGAGTAGAGCGGAACTTCCACACCATTTGCACCGCGAATACGCAGATCGTTCAAACTATCAATACTCTCACGTGCAGCAAGCGGATAACGAACCATGACCCGTACATCTTCTCCGTTGCGGGGCAATCTTTGAACTTCTTGTCCAAAGAAAGCTTGCCTAACTTGGCGTGTGACGTCCTGCAGCGTAATGCCGAGACTTTCCGCGCCCGGCTTCATATTAAAACGAATTTCAGAGGCAGAGCTTTCGAGATTGTCCCAAGTCCCCACAACGCCGTCAAAGGTGGACACTTCTTCCTTCAGGTCCAATATTGCAGCCCTAAGATCATCTTCATCAGCGGATGCAACTGCGTAAAATAATCCGCCGCCCCCGCCAAAATTGCCTTCCGTGAAGCCATAATTCACACGGAATGCATCACTTACCGGACCTACATATTCTTCCAGCTTATCTGCAATGTCACGGGTAGAGGTGTTGTTACGTTTACTGGTCTCCAACAGACCCAAAAAGCCTTGAACCCCACGACCTTCGGTGATTGTGCCGGGATGGGAAATAATCCCTTCCTCCGTTCCAAACAACTCTTCCGAGTCAGCATTTAAGCGCGCAATACCGTCTTCGACTTGCTGGCGCACTTGTTCACGACGCTCAAATGTCGTGCCTTCAGGAAAACGAATTTCAACCTGGATCATGTCCCCTTCAACTTCGGGTAAGAAAGCCGATGGCGCGATACCGGATTGCAACAACATAATCGCCGTGATCATCAATCCGGTAAAGACTGAGACCGTAACATATCGGAAGCGAAGCAGTGTTGCGATTAGCGGCCTAAACACCTTACGCGCAAACGTGTTCAAGCTTTCAGCCAGCGCGTGCTGGAACTTCATGATGCCTTTGACTTCTTTGGGATCAACGGGCTTCAAATGACGTAAATGTGCCGGCAGGATGAAGAAGGCTTCGATCAATGAGAAAATCAGAACTGCAATCACGACCAAGCTGATCTGTTCAAACATAGACCGGATTGGGCCTGACAAGAGCATCATCGGCACAAACATCATGATCGTTGTAATCACGGCGAAGTAGACAGGTTTCACGACCATATTCGCACCGGCAATCGCGCCTTTCTGACCGGAAATTCCGTTCTCAACATGGAAATGCACGCTTTCGCCCACCACGATGGCATCATCGACCACAATCCCGATCACCAGTAGAAAGGCGAAGAGCGAAATCATATTCAGCGTAATCCCGATAGCAGGCGCAATCGCAAGCGCACCCGCAAAGGCGGCGGCAATACCAACTGTCACCCAAATCGCGACTTTGGGACGAAGAAACAGCATTAGAATTATTAAGACCAACGCCATGCCTGACAGAGCATTGCCGGAAATTAGATCCATCCGACTGTCAAACACAGTCGACCCATCAAACCAAATATTGAACTCCAGATTTGACGGCAGGCTCTCTTTAATCTCTTCTTCGAACTGACGAATGGCTTCACCGGCTTCTGTGATGTTCATCGTATCCGGCGATAAAACCCTAAAAATTGCTGCGGGTTGACCGCGAAATGCCGCAGCAAATTTATCATCATCAAACCCGTCAATGACATTCGCCACATCGCCCACTGTGACAATGCCACCTTCTGCTGTTTGACGGATGATGATTTTCTCAAATTCAACTTTTGAGTCCGCCAAATTGCGAGCGCGCAATTGCAAATTGCCGCCTGTTGTCTCAACTGTACCAGCCGACAGGTTGACGGAGCTTCCGGAGATCGCCTGACTGACTTGGCTAAATGTCAAATTGTAACGACGAAGCGCTTCTTCAGAAATTTCAATCGTGACCTGCTCAGGGACCTTAGAAATCTGCTCGGTCAGTTGTAGTCCGGGCAACTGGGTTAGCTTCAAGCGTAAATCATTACCCGCACGCTGGAGCGTTAAGCGGTCCACTTGGCCATAGAGAGCTAAATACATGATATCCACACGGGCATCCCAGCGGAAAACTTGCGGACGAAACGCATCAGGCGGGAGGTTTTGAATACCATCGACGCGGTTCTTCACTTCATCCAGCATTTTTTCGTAATCAATGCCCAGCTTCGTCCGAACATTAACTGTCGCGCCTCCTTCACGGGCTGTCGCCTCAATATAATCAATGCCGTCCAACCCATCGATAGCTTCCTCAACCCGCGTCACAATTTGCTCATTGACGTCTCGTGGTGATGCGCCATTCCACGTCACGCTAACGGTCATTCCGTTGATTGTTGTTCCCGGTAGAAATTCGCGCTCAAGATTCAGATAGCCAAAAATGCCGCTGACAAACATTGCCACCATGAGCAAGTTTGCCGCGACCGGGTTCTTGACGAACCATGTAATTAAACCTCTCATGATCTAATTCTCCCCTGCCGAACCATCGTCGGCATCTGTCGTCTTATCAGAACTCTCTTCATCGTCAGTTTTTGCGTCTTCAGGCTTTTCGTCCTCTTTTTTCTTCTTACCCCAACGACGCTTTTCTTTCTTATCGCCGCTTCTCGCTTCCGAAGCAGACTCATCTTTTTCGTCCGCTTCCTGCTCTTTCATCCAATCCGGCTTTGGCGGATCGACCAACACTGTTTCCGGATCATTCACGTCCAAAACTTTGAGAGTCATTTCAACACGAGAGCGCTCCATTGGAGAGAGAACAACCAATTCCCCCCGCTCAACGCCGCCCGTCAAAACGGCCCGATCAGGTGACGCGTCCAAGACTTGAACCTTGCGAATTTCAGCCTTGCCGACATTGTCGACAATATAAACTTCGTCCTGCGGCCTCAGGCCGTCACGCGGAATTGTGATCACATTTTCAAAGGATTTGCCGTCGATATCGGCATCCACAAATAAACCCGGTGCCAATGGCACACCATCTTCAGACGCACCATCTCCATAAGGATCAGCCACCTCTGCAATTGCAAAAAGCGCACGGGTCGCTGTGTCATAAGTTGAGTCCGTCCGCATGATGCGACCATCCCAATGACGAACCTTTCCGGCGACCAATGCATTTAAATCAACGCGAGGCGCCGCATCGCGATTCTCCGCGACATAGGCTAATGGCAAATCCAGTTTTGAGAGCTGAGCATCTGAAAGCGGCAATCTGACTTCGACTATATCTTTAGAGAAAATCCTCCCTAAGCGACTTCCCGGCGTAACAAATTGGCCAATATCCGAGGACTTGGAACGAACACGTCCCGAAAACGGGGCTTTTACAGAGGTTCGAGACAAATTTAATTTGGCGGCTTGAAGCTCGGCCTCCGCCGCTTGTAAGGCCGCCCTAGCTTGAGCTTGCTGAGGCTTTCGAAGGGCCAGCGGTGACGGATCACCGCGTCCTAATTCAGCATAATCCTGACGTGCAATCTCTCCTTCAGCCAATTCCGTCACCAGCACTTGCTCTGCTTGAGCCACCCCGGCTTCTGCACGAATAACTGCGACTTGAAAATCTGCATCTTCAATACGCAGCAGAGTTTCACCCTTTTTGAAAACACCGCCTTCTACAAAATTGGGAGAAACATAAACGATCTTACCGCCAACTTGAGGCACAAGGTCAATTTCAATTTGCGGTCTCGCCTCGCCCTGCGTGCGGACTTTTAACTGAACGTCTTCGGTTTTTGCGTAATCGGCAATCACAGCCAATGTGTTAAAGTTCCGCTTCTTTTCCTTTGGTTCTTTATTCAGCGAGATAAAAATAGAAGTAGCGACAACGAAACCAACGATGATCAATATCGGTATAGCGATAACAAGGAGTCTTTTTAAAAAACCACCCTGTCTTTCGGGTATTGAATAATCCGGCGATGAATTGACCATTTAACTAACCTTGATCTCTCAAAAATGCAGGAAATGCATCGGGTGGTACATTTCCATACGCACCACCACCCAGAGCGACGTGTAATCTGACGCGATTTTGTAGCCGTTCCGCGCGGGCTGAAATAAGTTGACCCTCGGCAGATATCCGACGAGTCTGCGCGTCAAGCAACTGCAGAATCGACGCCAAACCTTCTGTATAACGTAGCTCTAGGCGCTTTTCGGCCTCCAAAGCCTCTTCTGCCGACACTCTCAATGCAGCTTCGCGTTCTTCCAATCTCGTTTCCGCGTCCAATGCATTTTCGATATCAAGGTAGGCATTAACCACCGAACCAATGTAGGATTGGAGTTGTTGCTCCAACACAGCCTCTTGCAATTCAACATTCCCGCGCAAGCGCCCCCCTTGGAAAATTGGTGCCGTTAAGTTTGAAGCCACATTCGCGACCAAGGCGTCAATATCAAAGAAATTACTCACGGAACTTCCACCTGCATTGAGACCCGCGGACAGGTTTAAGCTCGGCAAAAGCGCTTTTCGCGCAAGGTCAATTTGAATACCTTGCGCAGCCAATCTTTGTTCAGCGGCAATCAAGTCAGGGCGCTGTGTCAAAATATAAGTCGGCGCCCCGGCACCCGTAAGCGGCGGCAAAGCCGGCAGGTCCTCAGTCGCATTTATCTCTCCGGCCGGATAGCGGTTTAAAAGCGTTTCGAGTTGCCGGGACAATGCCGCAAGCTGTTGGAGACGAGACGCATGTGTCGCCTCTGCTCGCGCCAGTGAGGAACGCGTCAAACGCACATCCGCGCTGCTGGACAAGCCGGACTGGAAGCGACGCAAGCTACGACGAAGGGCGCGTTCCTGCGTTTCGATTTCTTCGAGGGATAGGTCGTCTAATAATTTTGTCTCGATGAGACTGAACCAGACTTGGGCAACTTGCCCTGTAATGGATAAGCGAGCACTGGCCACATCGGTGGCAGCAGCCTCACTATCCAATTCTGACGCCGAAATATTATCGGCGATACGACCCCAAAAATCAGGCTCCCAACTCGCATTCAAACCGGCGCTGAAACTTGTAGAATCAGGAATGAGGTCATTCCCTCGCTCACTACGCGATATACCCGCACTGCCCGACACTGATGGAAGGCGGGCAGCATTGCTGATTTTCTCTCTCGCAATAGATCCGTCAAGACGAGCATAGGCCGCCCCGATATTCGTATTCTCCTTTAACGCCTCATCGACAAGCTCAATCAGTTTGGGATCAGGAAACGCCCGAACCCAGTCTGTCGTTGGCAGAGCATCAGGCGCAGGGACAACCCAATCCTGAGGCGGCGGAGCATCGGCTATTGCAGCGGCTTGCGGTTCAACCACAGTTGCATCGGGTTTCAAGCCCAATGATGCGCAGCCTGTCATCATCACCGCCAGCACAGAAATGGAAGCGGATGTACGGAATTTAGATATCATGTCGCATTTGAGTTTCATGCCTTGTCCCTAGGCCATTATTAGCGAGAGTCAATCAAGAATTATTGAAAAACGATAATAATATGCTTATTCTCTACGTTTTACAGACTCCGTCAAAAAAGGTCTCATGAATTCTTGCACAGGGTCAAAGATACGCGCCGAAACATAAGAATTGCACAGGATTGAGACTCAAACTTGCTCAAACGCCTTGTACTCGTCCGTATTTTCCCGATAGGTCGACGTGTCACCCTACAAACGGATTGGACGTTAGAGCTCGCTGTGTCATCGCCCAGAAAGCAAAAATTCTTAAGTCCTGACGGCTTGATACTTACGGTGATCGCACTTGCTGCAGTTTTATCGCTGGCCGTATTGTCCAAGGCCGGCTTTAGACTGACGGCTTCCATCCTTTTAATTATGGGACTTACAGTCTGGATTTACGCCAGAATTTTTCGCCCGGACCAAGATCCACCAAAACCGAGACTTTCAGATCAGGACGTCAGGGATATTCGCGGGCAAGTTCTGGAAAACATGGCAGACGCCCTGCCCCGCGCTATTGTTGTTCTGGACCGGAATGCGGATGTTATTTATGCGAATAAAGCTGCCTTTAATATGCTCTCGCCAGATATTATCGGACAGCCTATCGGTGCATATTTACGCACATCCTCTGTACGCTCTCACATGGAACGTGCCTTCGAAGGAGAGATTCCGCCCTCGCTTTCCGTTCATGTCCTGCAACCAACTGAGCGCTACATCGATGTTGATTTTTCTCAAGCCGTTTCGATCGATCTGGACACATCAGGTTCTTCCGTTGTCTTTGCAGTTTTGGCCGACCGGACCCAGGCTCGAATTGACCGTGAGCAGCGCGCAGATTTTCTCGCCAATGCAAGCCATGAGTTAAAAACGCCCATCGCGTCGATGACGGGATTTATTGAAACCCTTCGTGGTCACGCCAAAGATGATCCGATAGCCCGCGAAAAATTCCTCAAAATCATGGCTGAGCAAGCGGACCGCATGGAGCGTCTCGTCACGGACCTTCTCTCCCTTCGCCGCATTGAGAGCAGCGAACATCTCGCGCCCTCTGAAATCGCAGATTTACGCAAAGCGATTGAAGCCGCCCGCGACTCGCTCACATTACTAGCGGAGGATAAGGGCGTCACAATGTCGATCAGCCTGCCGAAAGACGAAACGGCCCTGACATCAGGCAAGACTGATGAATGCATACAATTATTTCTGAATCTCATGGAAAACGGCATTAAGTTGTCGCCAAAAGGCTCTACGCTCCATGTTTCCTTGGAACAATTACCGCACTGGGCAGGCCAGGCTTTCGAAGATTCTATTAGTAGTCGGGCAGGCTTCCGACGGATTGTAAATCTCGCTCCCACAGACAATCCGGTGTGGCGAGTGATCATTACAGATGCAGGACCGGGTTTTTCGAAAGCCCATCTCCCCCGAATTGGCGAACGCTTTTACCGGGTCGCCGGCGATTTACCCGCGCAGGAAAAAGGCACCGGCCTCGGACTTGCTATCGTCAAGCACCTTGTCATGCGCCATAGAGCCGGTTTATTTGTGAAAACATCCCATGCTGAGGAGAGTGAAAATAATTCTCACGGGACATCTTTTTCAGTTATATTCGCCGTGCGTGACCCCCAAATTCACACCGTCTAAGGATGAGATTTCCATGACACCCTATGTGCTTATCGTAGAAGACGAGACTGCAATCTCGACCCTTTTGGAATATAACCTTCAACAGGAAGGTTTCGAGACAGCCCTCGCAGAAGACGGAGATCTCGCACTGCTCATGGCGGCAGAGCGCGTACCGGATTTGATCCTACTGGACTGGATGATCCCTAAACTCTCAGGCGTCGAAGTCTGTCGCCGGTTGCGGCGCAAGGAGGCCACCGCTTCGGTTCCTATTATCATGCTTTCGGCGCGCGGTGAGGAAGATGACCGTGTCACAGGGCTCGATATCGGCGCCGATGATTATTTGGTGAAACCTTTTTCAATTCCCGAGCTTTTCGCCCGCATTCGCGCCTTGCTGCGACGGACAGAGGGCAATGTATTATCAAACGGCATCGCAGTCGGTGATCTTGAAATCGATACAAAGGCGCATCGTGTTTCCCGCGCGAAACAGGAAATCCATCTGGGTCCGACAGAATTTCGTTTGTTGGAGCATTTTATGCGCCGTCCGGGACAGGTCTTTTCCCGCGAACAGCTTCTCGACTCAGTTTGGGGTCATGATGTTTATGTCGAAGCCCGCACAGTCGATGTGCATATTGGGCGGTTACGCAAAGCCCTGAAAATACCGGACCGTAAGGACCCGATCAGAACCGTCCGGTCTGCGGGATATGCGCTACGCCCCGAAGGGTAATCCACACGTCAGATACAGCGCGAAAGACTTGCCCTTGTCAGCCCGCAGGCTTATGGCGCGCGAAACTTCTGATGCGTAAGATTCCATGATCCGTTCAACACTTGCGGCCTTTGCCGACTCTATTTCAATTCCGGCCCGCAAACGCTCCGGCCCGCTGACCTTTACGCCAAATCGGGTGAAGGTCGAGTTGCTGGCCGGATTGACGGTTGCCTTGGCGCTTGTCCCCGAAGCCGTCGCCTTTGCCTTTGTGGCTGGTGTCGAGCCACTCGTCGGCCTGTATGCGGCATTTATCGTCGGGCTGATTACAGCGCTTATCGGCGGACGCCCCGGCATGATTTCGGGAGCAACAGGCGCGCTGGCTGTTGTGATGGTCGCGCTCGTGGCGGATCATGGCGTGGAATATCTTTTTGCCACAGTCATATTAATGGGACTCATGCAGATCGCAGCGGGCATCTTTAAACTCGGCAAATTCATCCGCCTTGTCCCGCATCCCGTCATGCTCGGCTTCGTCAACGGCCTCGCCATTGTTATCGGTATGGCGCAGCTCAGCCAGTTCCAATCTGCGCCACCGGAGCGCATCCCGGGCGAGCATTACGGACCTTTCCACATTTTAGAAGGCACATGGCTGACGGGTTCACCTCTCATGATGATGATCGGTCTGGTCGTATTGACCATGTTCCTGATCTGGGTCACGCCCAAAGTCACCAAAGCCCTGCCCGCCCCCCTCGTCGGCATTGGTCTTGTGACGGCCCTCGTCATTGCGTTGAAATTAGATGTTCAAACCGTCAGCGACCTCGCCTCCATCAAAGGCGGTTTTCCGAGTTTCCACATCCCGTTCACGACATCGTCTGAACCTGTTTTGGGTAGCTATAAATTAGTTGGCAGCGAAGCCTTTGCACCGCTTGCACCGTTAAATTTGGAAACCCTGAAAATCATTTTCCCTTATGCGCTCATCCTCGCGGCGATTGGTTTGATTGAAAGCCTGCTAACTTTGAACCTTGTGGGGGAGATCAAGGAAGAACGCGGCGGCGCGTCACAGGAATGTGTCGCCCAAGGCGTTGCCAATACGGTCACCGGTTTCTTTGGCGGCATGGGCGGTTGCGCCATGATCGGCCAATCCATGATCAATGTGAAATCAGGCGGCCGCACGCGCCTCTCAGGGATTAGCGCCGCGCTTTTCCTGCTCATCTTCATCCTTTTTGGATCGCAATTTATTGGCATGATCCCTCTGGCCGCGCTGGTTGGTGTTATGTTTATGGTCGTTATTGGTACTTTTGCCTGGCAGTCTTTTGTCATCATGCGTCGTATCCCACTGATTGATGCACTCGTTATTATTCTTGTGACTGTTGTGACGGTCTATCACGATCTGGCCGTGGCCGTCGTTGTCGGCGTGATCGTCTCCGCGCTGAGTTATGCTTGGACGGCAGCCAAGCAGATCGATGCCGAAACGGAAGATGACGGAGAGGCCAAAGTCTACAAGTTGGAAGGCCCTCTATTCTTTGGCTCCATCGAAGGCTTTAACGAATTGTTCGATCCCAAAAATGACCCCGATATGGTCATCGTTGATTTCGCCAATTCCCGCGTCGTCGACCAATCCGCACTGCAAGCGATTGAGGCCTTGGCCGATAAATATATTCAGGCAGGTAAATCTATTCGCTTACGTCATTTGACCAAGGACGGGCATCAACTTCTCAAGCGCGCAGGTCAGTTGATGATCGACTC
>CAYZGF010000017.1:0-19464 GCA_964477595.1 uncultured Algimonas sp. | reverse complement strand
AAGCCTTCATCCGTAAAGGTGATCTGTCCCGTGAGCGCTCTGAGCAGCGTCCGGAACGTTTTGCTGTCGGGGATAAAGTTGACGCCATGATCACCCGCGCCAACCGCGCGCGCAATGATTACCAGCTGTCTATCAAAGCTCTGGAAATCGCGGAAGAAAAAGAAGCTGTCGAACAATATGGTTCAGCCGATTCAGGCGCGTCCCTTGGCGACATTCTTGGTGCTGCGCTCAAAGGCGACAATTAAGAGTCTCATATTGGGACAGCATACTGCCCCAATTAAGCCTATATTAACCATGAAAGCCCCTGTTTCAGGGGCTTTTTTTATGAAAAATTCAGGTTTTTTATTGACGCGACAAGGGCTGGCCTGATTTATACAGTCCATGCTCAGATCTGAACTTATCGATACACTTCACGCAGAAAACCCGCATCTGACCCGACGGGATATGGAACGCTTGGTCGCGGTTGTATTGGAAACGATCACCCAAACCCTAGAAGCTGGCGCACGCGTTGAACTGCGCGGATTTGGTGCATTCTCCGTTCGCAAACGTGATCCCCGCGTTGGACGCAATCCGCGTACGGGCGAAACAGTGCATGTTCCGGGCAAACATGTGCCATTCTTCCGGACCGGCAAAGAACTTCGCCAACGGATTGACGACGCCTCTAAGGGCTAGACATTAAACAAGACCGAGTTCCAAAAAGCTTAAGCTTTTCGTTCTTCACACATTCAATTCAAAGAATTGAATGTCATAATCACCACTCACCCGTATTTTCCATAGATGCCCAAGGCTCTTGCGGCGGTAGATTATCGCCTGCTTGTAACAGCTCGACAGATGCGCCGTCAGGACTTCGGATAAAGGCCATGTGACCGTCACGCGGCGGGCGAAGTATAGTGATGCCTTGCGCCTGTAGATGTGCACAGGTCGCGTAGATATCGTCCACGCGATACGCCAAATGCCCAAAATTACGTCCGCCCGATAAGACTTCTGCGTTTCCGTCAGCATCCGGCCAATTGTAAGTGAGCTCAATGAGAGGCGCTTTATCTTCCTTTGCGCGCGCGACATCATCCGGGGCGGCCAGAAAGATGAGGCTAAATCGGCCTTTTTCGCTTTCATAGCGACGCGTCTCGACCAAGCCGAGACCTTTACAGTAAAAATCCAATGCAGCGTCTAAATCGCTGACACGCAGCATGGTATGTAAATATTGCATGTCCGTACTCCCCTGATGGTCTGATGGTCTGTATACGTAATGAACAAGAAACTGAACGGTATTAACTATATTGACGCACACCCTTCGGACGTGCGATTCATATTATATTGCCGGGAGGGGATTTCGGCGCAATTTAAGGGAAAATATTATGGGAATGATCTCAGAATTTAAAGAATTTGCCATGAAAGGCAATCTGGTTGACATGGCCGTTGGCTTTGTCATGGGCTCAGCTTTTGCGACAGTTGTAACATCATTTATCGGTGATGTGTTTATGCCGGCTATCAGCCCGATCATGGGCGGTGTCGACATGGCGAATATGAAGTATGTCATGAGTGAGGCCGTCATTGCGGCCGACGGTACAATCACCACTCCAGAAACTGCAATTAATTACGGGCTTTTCATCAATGCGCTCATCAGCTTTATCATTGTCGCATTCGTAATGTTCTTGATTATCAAAGGTATGAACAAAACGAAAAAGGCAGAAGAAGAAGCGCCGGCAGCCCCACCTGCAAATGAAGTTCTTCTAGCAGAAATTCGCGACCTACTCGCGAAAAACTAGTTTAAATCAACATCATTGAAAAACCCGTCCGTGCATTTCGGTAAACGAATTGCATGCGGCGGGTTTTTTGCATCCTGGGGATAACAGTTCTACGGCTTGCATATCCATTGCCTGTCCCCCACATGGCCGCTCATGACCGATACGCACCACATTGAAACTGATCTTGTTACCGTCTTCCAATTAGACGAACAGCCTGTAAGAGGCCGCGCCGTCAAGCTTGGTCCTGCGTTGGAAAAGGCCTTAAATCCTTCCGGCGACGGACGCTATCCTGATCCTGTTGCCCGCCTCTTGGGCGAAGCCATGATGACAGGGGCTTTGGTGGCCCAGTCCCTGAAATTTGACGGGCGTTTGGTCGTGCAATGTCACGGCACAAATGAAGGTGCGGTGAGCTTGCTGATGGCCGACTGCACAACAGCCGGGAATATTCGCGGCTATGCCCGCTGGGACGCCGCAAAATTAAAAGAGATTGAGTTAGATTCCCGCAATCCAGGCGCGGACGCGCTCTTGGGCGGCGGAACATTTTCCATGACAATCGACCAGGGTCCGGACATGGATCAATATCAAGGTATCGCCGCCATTGAGGGCGCCAGCTTGTCCAGCTGTGCTGAGCATTACTTCAATCAATCGGAACAAATTCCGACCCGTATTAAACTGGCCTGTGGTCAGTCTGTCGATGAAGCCGGTTCGCATTGGTCCGGTGGCGGAATGATGATCCAAAAAATTGCCGATGATGAAGCGCGTGCTGATACAACGCCGCCGTGGGAAACCGCGCAACAGCTTTTTGCAACCCTGACGGATGCAGAGCTCATTGACCCGGAACTGACAACGGACACTTTGCTCTACCGTCTCTTCCATGAAGACGGCGTCCGCGTGGTCGAAACCCATAATGTGAATGCAGATTGTCGATGCTCGCGTGAACGGTTGCTCGACACGCTGAAGAGCTTTGAACGGACAGCTTTAGAGGATATGGCTGAAGAGGACGTGATTTCGGCGAAATGTGAGTTTTGCGCGACGGATTATAAGTTCCCGCTAGAAGAGATCTAACTTCTCCAGAAAGCAGGCGTTAACAGCACCAGCGCCGTGACAATTTCCAAACGCCCAATAATCATTGCCGTCAGCAGTACCCACTTAGCCGTACCGGGAAGGTCCTGATAAGTACCTGCGGGCCCAATGGTCTCGCCTAGTCCTGGACCCACATTGGCGACCGCACTGCCCGCGCCTGACCAAGCCGTGATCGGATCAAGCCCGATGAGCGAGAGCAAAATTGCGGTCACGACAAAGGTGAGAAAGAATATGAAGAAATAACTCATGACAGAGTAAACAACGCTTGGCGGAAGCGGTTGCCCACCATATCGCATCGGCACGACGGCATGTTCCCGCGGCATGCGGAAAAGATAGTTCCGCATGGCCTCAAAGGCCACTTGGTAACGGAAAATCTTGATCGAACAGGCGGTAGAACCCGCGCATCCTCCGATAAACATAAAGGCGAAAAAGGCGGCGACTGCAAAAGGTCCCCATGAATTATAATCGGCTGTGGCGTAACCCGTCCCGGTCACAATGGAGACCGTGTTAAACGCCGCGAGACGCAAACCGCGTCCAAACTCAAATTGATCAGAGAGAATCAGAAACAAAGTTACAATCGAAATCAAAGCCGTCATGATTGTGAGAAACGCCCTCACCTGACTGTCGCGGAATGGGGCACGCCAATCTCCCCGTGTAGTCATCAGCAAATAGACTCCGAACGGCATGCCGCCAGCCAGCATAAAGGCGACACAAACAATGTCTGCCCCATTATCCATAAACCCGCCCATTGAGGCGTCAGATGTCGAGTAACCACCCGTGGCCAATGTTGTCATTGCATGGGCGACGGCGTCAAACCAATTCATACCCGTGATCATATATCCGATGAAGCACGCAATCGTTAGGGACAGATAAATCAATGAAATCCCGCCTGCGAGGCTAGCCGCACGGGGCAGGATTTTCTCGCCCATATCCGAACTTTCCAGACGGAAGAGCTGCATCCCACCGACTTTGAGCATGGGGAGAACAGCCATGGCGGTGACAACGATACCTACCCCGCCAATCCATTGCAGCAAAGCGCGCCACATCAACACGCCGCGTGGCATATTATCCAGACCTGTTAATATGGTGGAGCCTGTCGTGGTAATCCCGGATGTCGATTCAAACAGAGCATCCGTGATTGACAGATTTATCGGCTCAAACAGGAATGGAAATGAAGCGAGAACGGCCAGTGTGATCCAGGCAAAGACAGTCAAAACAAAAGCCCCTCTTGCACGCAAGGTCGGATTTGGCGTGTAAGTAATCGTCGCCAGCAATGCACCAAATAGCGTCGTTATCCCGCCAGCAATGCCGAAAGCCCGCCAAGCGCGGCCTTCATGCAAAAGATCGACAACCATTGGAATAAACATCAAAATGCCAAGTGCGGCACTCATCAGGCCAATGACGAAAAAAACTGGGCGCAAGTCCGGCATGACAACCCCGTAACCTGCCGTGAAGGTTAAGGGAAGACCGCTCTGGGCCTGAGTTAACCTTGCACTTCATCCGAAGCCGTCGCAAAAGACACATATGAAAAATATCGTCTCGACCCTTCTACTCTCTTGCGCCTTGATAGGTTGCAGCAATGCAGATGAACCTGCGCAGACTCTGAAGGAGGCCGCAAAAGAATCTCTGAAAGCCGTCGAAGCGGATAAAGCGCCGATCAACTATATTCGCGAAACTCCCGTTCCGGGCGGCCTGACGCCGGAACGTATTCATGCGTCTCCGGCCTTGGAAGGTACGACATTATCCGGTGTTAAAATCGCGCCCTCGGGCGAGTTTGTCACCGTCCTGCAAGGTCGTGAAGACAATCCTCAACAACAAGATCTCTGGGCTTACGACTTGGAAACAGGCGAAGGTCGGCTTTTGGTCAGTTCGACCGATATTCTAGAAGGACCGGAGATCCTCTCTGAAGAAGAAAAAAACCGCCGAGAGCGCGCCCGTCAATATGGCAGCGGAATTATCTCATATAGCTGGGTCGGCGAAAATCTCCTGCTCTTCCCTTTGGGCGGCGATATTTATCTTTATGATTTGACCACACAGGAAAGCCGACAAGTCACAGCTACAAAAGGCTTTGAAACCGATCCAAAGGTCAGCGCGGATGGTAGCAAAGTCGCCTATGTGCGTGATAATGAACTCTACATCAAAGATTTGAAAACCGGTTTGGAACGTCAATTGTCTGACGGGTCAACGGATACGATCCGGAACGCCACAGCCAGCTTTGTCGTGCAGGAGGAATTAGATCGAAATACAGGCTATTGGATATCTAATGATGCCAACACAATCGCCTATACGCAGATTGATGAAAGTCCCGTCGCGATTGAAAACAGGATTGATTTCGGTGTGGATGGCGTCACAAATATTGCCCAGCGCTATCCTTTTGCCGGAACCGATAATGCGACGGTAAAATTGGGGTTTGTGTCGACCTCAGGTGGAGACACCAACTGGGTCGCCTTGGACGATGATCCCGAATTGGGTGACGATATTTATCTGACGCGGGTGTCGTGGGCGCCGGATAACCGGACCGTCTTTGCCGGCGTGCTGGCGAGAGATCACAAAACGCACCGCATCTATAAAATCGACTCCCGCACCGGCGAAAAATCGGAGTTTTACGAAGAAACCTCTCCGACCTGGCTCAACATCAGAAGTGAAATTTCGCCCACGCCAGATGGCGGTATTATCTGGTCTGCCGAGCGCAATGATAAGCGCCAACTTTTTGAAATTAACGCGGAGGGTTCAATCACGGCCTTAACGCCTGAAAATATGAATGCCCGCTCAATCGCCTGCCGAGCCGGAGATGCGCTTTATGTCAGCGGGTGGGTCGATAGTCCGCTTTCCAATCAAATTTTCAAAATCACGCCGTCCGGAGATGCGACCGCAGGCTTGAATGTGACGCAAATTACTTCGGGGCCGGGTATACACAGCGCGCGTTTTAATAGCGATTGTTCCCGCTATCTTGGGTCCTATTCGGATGACCAAACGCCGACAAATTTACGGGCTTATCAAGCCGACGGAACGCCTTTGGCGTGGTTGAATGAAAACAAGCTGGACGAAAACCATCCTTATGCGCCCTATCTCGCGGCGCATATTAACCCGGAATATGGGCAGCTGGAGGCCGAAGACGGCACACCATTGGATTATATGCTGTTCAAACCGACGGATTTACAACCCGGCGAAAAACGCCCGGCTATCACAATTGTCTATAATGGTCCCGGTGTTCAGCGGGTTCAAAACAGATTTTGGCGAAAAGACCTCCCAAAAATGCTCGCCCATCATGGCTTTGTTGTGTTCACATTGGATGGACGCGGTGCCAGCAATCGAGGGAAAGCGTTTGAAGACCATCTATACCGGTCCATGGGCCAAATCGAAGTCATCGATCAATCCACAGGCGCGCGTTGGCTCGCCAGCCAAGACTTTGTCGATGCAGAGAATATGGGGGTCTATGGCTGGTCATATGGCGGTTATATGACATTGCATATGTTGGCCCAGACAAACCTGTATAAATCCGGCGTATCCGGGGCACCTGTCACGGATTGGACACTCTATGACACGGCCTATACGGAACGTTATCTTGGCAACCCCACACCCGGTGCAGTGAATTACACCGCAGGCGCCTATGAAAATAGCAACGTCTTTACTTACATCGACGGATTGACCGAGCCTGTGCTTCTTATTCACGGTATGGCCGATGACAATGTCGTCTTCCGCCATTCTATCAAATTGATGGACGCGATGCAGAAGAAGAATATGCAGAACCTACGTATTCAAACTTATCCCGGTGAAAAACACGGCTTCCGTCAGACGGGCAATAAAATCCATCGCGACAGACAAATTCTCGAGTTCTTCAGCGAAACCCTTGCGCCGGATGACTGACGAACAAGCGCTGAATTATTCAGCTTCAGCCAATCGCTTAGCCTCACGGATTTGACCTCTTAACAGGGCCGTTTCGACGGAGGTTGGGTCTAAATCCAAGGCGGTTTCTATATCGGCGTTCGCACCTTCGATATTGTCCTGCTTGAACCGGGCATCCGCACGGTAACGCAGGGCATCCGCCCGTTTTGGATCCAACGTGAGAACCGATGTTAGGTCTGTTTCCGCATAATCATATCGTCCGGACAAGGCATAGGCCCGCGCCCGTGCAATTCGAAGCTCCAGATGATCATAGGCTAATTTCAAACCGGCTGAAGCGGAAGCATAGGCTTTCTCTGCCTCATTCGCGGTCAGCCAAAAATTGGCAGCTTCCGCATAATGCTTCACACGCGTTTCATCAGAGCCGCCATCGGGACCCGCGGCCAGTGCGTCCAAGCGAAAGGCCGCTTCATCTTCATGACCCAGCGCGAAAAGGGCCATCGCCACACAATGTTTGGCACGCCGACCGCCACCTTCATCCCGCCACTGCATAGCCGTTTCGAAAGCCTCTTGCGCATCATCCGCAATCGACTCCAGACAGGTTTTATGGCGCTGATCAAACTCAGTCGTTAAGTCTGTAGCCAGACTTGGTGTGCTAATTAACAAAAACCCACCTAACAGGCAGGCGACATGAGAGATATGACGTGTCATGCCGTTCGCATAACTGCAGGAAACTGAACCGACAATGAGCCGTCACATTAATAAGCCTCAATCTGCGTTGCTCTTGGGCGCGGGCTATGTGGCAAGGGCCTTGGCTCCTGACCTCCGGGCTGAGGGTTGGGACGTGCATGTCACAACGCGTTCGGGCGAAACACCGCTGGACAATGTCACCTGCCATAAATTCAACGGCGGTGTGTCCGCGCCGCTCCAATCCGCCTTTATGAATGCGGACATCATTGTCAGTTCTATCCCTCCCAATCGAGACGGCACAGATCCGGCGTTACAAGCTTTCGGTAGTATGAGCACCCGCGCCCGCTGGATAGCCTATCTCTCTGCCACATCTGTTTACGGTGATCGCGGTGGACGCTGGGCCTTTGAGGGCGAAGCCCCGTCCCCGAGTCTCAAGCGCGGCAAGGCACGAGCAGAGGCTGAGTTGGCGTGGATTGAAACGCTTTGGCCGGTTCATATTTTTCGACTCGCAGGGATTTACGGTCCCGGACGCGCGCCCTTTGAAAAACTAAAGCAAAATAAAGCGCGGGCCGTTCTGAAAGACGGCCATGTCGTAAATCGTATCCATGTTAAAGACATTGTAAGTGCCCTGGAGCTCAGCCTCAAAGCACCTAATCCTCAATCGATCTACAATTTAGCCGATGGACATCCCGCACCGCCACAAGATGTTTTGGATTATGCGGCCGGTTTACTGGACCTTCCCCCGCCACCACGGGTCGGGCTGGATGATCCATCCCTATCAGACATGGCGCGAAGCTTTTATGCGGAGACCAAACGCATTAATGCCGACAAGGCCCGCCAAGAATTAGGTTGGAGGCCTGAGTTTAGAACCTATCGCGACGGATTAGAATCCATCCTAACGGAAATAAGCTGAACTCGTTGAGATATTTGAACTCTGAGGAAAGCTTCCTCGCAATCCTGCATTTTTCGCATTTAGGCTGGGTTTCGATGAATACCCTGCCTCTGTCGTCAGAACATACCCTTTATTCCGCATGCAGACTTCAAAGGCCGGATCGAGCCGCACATCATAATCAGACAGGCGAAGATAGCCATTATGTCGGCTTTCACATGTCTGCCAATCCGCAGCGTTCGACGTACCATTGAGTTTTACAAACGCAGCGTCTCGCGGATTGAAAGTTTCAACCACGGTGAGCGGGCGAAGACCTGTGTCATTGTAACCATAATAATAATATTGGGAGGCGTCATAAAGTTCGACATCATATCCCGCGTAGCGCGACGCAGTGTCATAAATTTCGACATCATAGACTTGCCCATCAAAGGCATAAGCTTGTCCCGGTGTTGACCGAAGACCTGTTTCAGATTGCGCCGTTTTATCAGCTGTGTCTGATTTCGTCCAAAGACTGCATCCGCTCAGCCCAAGACCTGTCAGAGCTATAACCGTCAATATTTTGATCCGCATAATCGTCTCTCAATTCGATATATTCGGCCTCTCCGTTCAATCCGCATGCCAAATTCGTGATTTCATGAAAAAAATGACTCGCAGCAGGCAATTGACTTGCGCGGTGAACACGCCACAACATTCAAATGACTGAAACACCGTTCCATACAAAAGAAGACGTCCATCCCAAGGCGGACTCCCGATTAAAGAAAATTTGGGAGGCGGCCGAAATCTATGGCGCACGGAGTTTCGATAATTACGCCCAAATTCGCTCCGTCGCAGAAACTCTGCGGGATTTGCTCTGTGTCTGGTTACACACTGGAGAGGAACCTTGCGTTTATTTGGTGCCGCCGGAAGGGCCTTTTCAAGCTGAGAATTATCAGTCCGGCGCTTTTTCAGTCTCCGGCCAGGGCTATCTGCCTTTGAAACCTATCAGCTTTGGTCTGGCGGTCCGCATTTCCGAAGATAAAGACTATATGCGCCTGCAAGTGCATTGCCAGAAAGAAGGCGAATTAATGAAAATCTCTATCGGTAAAAAGCGCCCGATATCGCTTAGCCTACCGGTGGATGAAACGGAGATGACGCCCCTCTTCGAACGGATTTACGAACATATATTGGCCTTTTTTGAAGACAGCGTTGCCCAATATGACGAGGGCGATTACGGCACATCCGCTATTGGATTTGATATATATAGGGTCCCCGAATAGTCGGTCGAATTCAGTTTGGTCTGACAGGCTGAATCAGCTATCCCTCCGCTTTAACAAGTTTTGCGAAGCCCCCCTTTCGCGTCGAGAATGAGAATAATATGGGTTTTGAAACGGCGATGCTGGCAGACATCATTTTCGCGGGGGGCGGTGTTGACGCTCACCACGAAGGTTCAACACTTCCGTTCAAAATCGCCCTAATCGGGGCTTTAGGTATCGGTGCACAGTGGTTGGCGTGGAAGCTCCAGCGTCCGGCTATTGTTTTGATGGCCATTGCCGGACTGATTTTCGGACCTTTAGTCGGATATTTGATGGGCCTCCCTATGCCGAGCTTCCTCCATGACACTCTGGAAGCTTTTCGTTTGAACCCGCAAGTTGATTTCGGCGATGTCTACAGACCGATGATTGGTATCGCCGTTGCAATCATCCTGTTTGAAGGCGGATTAAACCTAAAATTCAAAGACTTAGGTGACGCCAGACGCGCCGTTATCCGGATGGTTGTGCTCGCCGGACCCATAGCTTGGGGCCTCGGCACTCTCGCCGCGCATTATCTCGTGGGCCTGAGATGGGATATGGCGGCCATGGTCGGGGGGCTGTTCATTGTGACAGGCCCGACCGTTATCATGCCATTGCTGCGTCAGGCGCATTTGCAGGCTAAACCTGCCAATATTCTAAAGTGGGAAGGTATCGTGAATGACCCACTCGGGGCGCTCTTCGCCGTTGTCGTCTTCGAATTTATCCGGATCACACAGATTGAAGCCAGTATGGCGATGGTCTTTGGTAAAATTGCTTTTGCTGCGATTTTAGGAACGGTTGTCGGGATTGTATCGGGCATAGGCATGGCTTGGGCGTTCAGACGCGGTGTGATACCGGAATATTTGAAAGCACCCGTCGTCCTTGCATGGGTCTTGGTCATTTACGTTCTTGCCAATACGCTCGCCGATGAAACAGGTCTCCTCGCTGTGACAGCCTTGGGTATGACGATGGCAAATACAAAATATGCCAGCATGGTTGAGATGCGCCGCTTCAAGGAAAACATTGCCATCATTCTAGTTTCCGGCGTGTTTGTTATGTTGACGGCAACATTGACCCCTGCAGTATTAAAAGCCTTTGTCTCGGATTGGGGTGTGATTGCTTTTGTGCTCGCCATGATGTTCTTGGTCCGCCCTATCGCAGTCATGCTCGGGACATTGTGGTCCGGTATTTCTTGGAAAGAGAGCTTACTTGTCTCTCTCATCGCACCACGCGGTATCGTTGCCGTAGCGGTAGCCGGCTTATTCGCGGCTGAAATGACAGCCCTTGGCCGTGAAGACGGGGCCATTTTTGTGCCACTCGCCTTTGCGCTCGTCTTTGCAACCGTCCTCTTTGCAGGCTTTTTCATTGGTCCCTTGGCACATTTACTGAAGCTCGATAGCGGTGATGGCGACGGCGTCTTGATCGTCGGGGCCAATCCGTGGTCACTCGGCCTCGCCAAGGCACTAAAAGAGATGCACATCAAGGTTACTGTTGCAGACACGAATTGGCGGCGTCTGCGCGGTGCGCGCCTTGAGGGTCACAATACATTTTTCGGCGAGGTTCTGTCGGAAAATGCCGATTACTCACTCGACCATAGCGCCTTTAATGTCCTGATCGCGGCGACACCAAATGAAGCGTATAATGCCCTCGTCTGTGTGGAATTTGCACCGGAGCTGGGCCGTCACCGCGTCTTCCAAATCGGCGCGAAAGAAAATGATGAAGATGATGCGGAGAGCATTGCCTTTACCTCCCGCGGACGTACGCTCACATCTCGCGGCCGAAGCTTTGACGCCCTGACGCGTGATTGGTGGGGTGGATGGAGATTCCGCACGACCAATCTGTCAGAAGAATATACGCTGGATGATCTTTACAAGGATCGCGGTGATGATCTTGACCTGATTCTTGCCCGCAAACCGGACGGGACGCTGGAATTCATCCAACCCGGACAGGAATTCCGCGCACAAGGCTCAACCGTGCTGAGCTTCTGTCCGGCAAAGGATAAGGAAGGTGTTCGCGGCGAAGGAGCCAAACGCGGCGGCGAAGGACTGGCCGGGCCTGCGGCGGCCTTGCCATCGTAATTATCTAAACGCTTCGGAAACGCGCCTTGTCAAAAACCTTTAAGACGGTTTGCAAATCATGGCCGCGCTTTAGGACAAGTCCACCCGGTGCAATCACCGCGAATTGGCCTTGTTTCTTCCGCAAGGCCGGAACTTTTTCAATGCGGTAAAGCGCGTGTTCTGATGCCCGTCGATAGACGGAAAATACGGCCTTATCGCGCAGGAAATCCATCGCGTAATCTTTCCAATCCCCCTTGCTGACCATCTGTCCATAGACATTCAAAATCGCAGAAAGCTCTTGGCGATCAAATGCGACTTGAGACGGACCTTTAGATGGACGATTAGACCCTGTTGGGAATGGAACAATGTGGCTCATCATCTCAACATAGTCAGCTTTTCCGGACAGGCAAGCCTACGCCAAGAAACCCCAATTTGGTGCCAACCTATCCACTTTGTAATAACGCGCCACAATCTTGCCCCAATTGGGGCAGGATTTGACCTTAAAGCCGACCTAGCAAAGACTAGTCGCAGGACGGAACAGCTGATGTGGGTCGGTTATTTATCAGCCCCCCCAGCCCCCGAAACGCAAAAACTGGATCGGCCTGCGACAAATATAACGTTCCCACGTTGACATGATGGGGATCCCTGTCCCTAGGGAGATCCTATCAAAGTGGCCCGGTCCCGCATTACGTTCAGCCCCGTAATGCGCAGCCGGGCTACAGTCATTTTGGGCCTATCGAATAACTGCTGCATCCAGAATTTTGGCGCTTTCACGGTCATGAATTAGAGCGGCATATTGCGTATTTTCAGCTTCGGGCAACAGCACAGTTGCCATTTGACCGTCCCACTCTAGACTCTGAACATCCGTTACAACGTTCGTCAGGCGGAGTGTGCGTCCGCCATTTTCTCCGCGTTCAACATTCACGCTCTGCTCACCGGGTGTGAACGACACGATATCGACGATAATATCTTTATCAGTATTGGCTTTGACCATCAGAACATCCCCGGAACGGGTCAGAGACAATCCGACTCCAGCTTCAGGAAGTCCCATCTCTTTCACGTCGCGTTTGGAATATCGCGGACTATGCGCGGACCCACCCAGAACGATCTGAGGCGTGTAGATATTTGCGGCCCCAAAAGCATCGCGGTAATCCCTTTGACGCTGTGTAAATTCAGGATCTCCAAACGTATCTGCCCATCCGAGATAATCCCAATAGGTTACACCATAAGACAAGACGAGCGTATCAGGATTTTCGGACAGCTTTGTCACAAAGCGATTGGCGGGAGGGCAGGATGAACAGCCCTGAGAGGTGAAAAGCTCGACAACATGAGTCGGGTTCGCCGAGGGTTCAGCTGCCATGACAGAGGTCGAGAGCGACGCAAAGGTAAGCGTCGCGAGGGGGAGGAATAAATGTTTCATGCCCAATCTCTACTGCGCTAAAGATGAACGCGCACCAAACATATGTATCACAGTCTGGTGAGCCGATTTAAAGACCCGGTATAGCTTCCTCTGCATCGGGCACGCCGTCCCCGTCCATGTCCGGATTTCCGTCCGCTGAGAGCAAGACCGCAATCCACCGCGTCGTCGGGAATTGCGCCAACACAATCATAATGATGACCGTCAAAGGCGCAGAGAGGAAAGCCCCAACCCCGCCCCATAAAGCGCCCCAAACGGACAGCGCAAGAATTACGACCAAAGCCGATAGGTTCATACTGTCACCCATCATTTTGGGCTGAATTGTATTTCCAATCACAAATTGCGCACCAAAGAGAATCCCCGCCAAAGCCGCAATCCGACCCGGACTGTCAAACTGCACCATTGCAAACAGCACCGGTAAGGCAACAGCGGCCAAGCCACCAACGATTGGGATATAATTCAAAACAAAAATGACAAGCGCCCAAAATAAGGCATTGTCCAAACCTAAAGCCGTCATACCGACATAAGAGACAACAGTCTGCATCAGAGAAATAATCGTCTGGACAGACAGATATTTTTCAATGGAATGACGAATACGTGTTCCGACTTTTGAGGCTTGCATCCGGCGATTTGCGTTCGGGAAAAGATCATCCATCTTCTTCGGAAAGCTGGACTGTGCCGCGAATAGGAAAACGACGTAAAGCGCGATCAGGAAGAATTCTGACAAAACACCTTGGACTGTCGCGGCGAATGTACCGAGACCACCTTGGATCTTCTCGGTAATTTTGAAATTTTCATCCAGCATCTGGAACGACATATTTTCTTGTCCGGTTTTATCCGCAATCCAAGAAAATATTTCTGCCAGTCGCGTTTCATATCGCGGCGCATCTTTCACGACGTCCCCGACTGTATCGACGATGACGAAAATAAACCCGACCATGAGTCCAACAACCGTCAAAACGGCTATCGTAAGTGCTAACCAATATGGAAACTTAGGCGAGAGATTATCCATCCACCGTGCAAAGGCATCAATGATCAGCCAAATGAAAATCGCCAAGGCGAAAGGCGCCAACAGCTCTCGCGTCAGATATAAAAGCGCGATCAACGCCATACCCGCCAAAAACAGCAAAGTTGCCCGGATAGTCGTATCAGTCGTTGCGATCATTCTGCGTTCCTCATGCCGTCTCAACACAGTTATATTGCATTCAGACACACAACCCCATAACAAAATCACGAAAATCGAGAAGGCTCTTTCCCATGAAAAATGGTATTTTTATTGGCACAGATGATACGGATAAAAAGCAACATTTATGGTTGCCGCTGGCCAATCGTCATGGCCTGATTGCCGGAGCCACCGGCACAGGGAAAACCGTTACACTGCAAATCCTCACGGAAGGCTTTTCCAAAGCCGGCGTTCCGGTTTTTGCCGCCGATGTGAAAGGCGATTTGTCCGGGATCAGCCAAGCCGGATCGGTCACGCATAAGCTCCATGATAAATTACTACAGCGAGCCATGAAAATTGGCCTCAGCGAATATGACTACGCCGCTATGCCAACCGTATTCTGGGACCTTTACGGAAAACAGGGCCATCCCGTTCGCACGACGATTGCAGAAATGGGGCCAACACTGCTCGCCCGCCTCATGGGATTAAATGAAACGCAAGAAGGCATTTTAACCATCGCCTTTGAGCTCGCCGATGATGACGGCATGCTCTTATTGGACATGAAGGATCTACGGGCACTGCTGAATTATATCAGTGACAACAGAAAAGAGATTTCACGCGAATACGGAAATGTCACGAGCCAATCCGTCGCCGCCATCCAACGCCAGCTCTTGAAGCTGGAACGCGCCGGAGCCGATGAATTTTTTGCCGAACCCGCTCTTGAATTGAGCGATTTGATGAAAGTGGATGAGAACGGACACGGGATCGTCAATATTTTGGCCGCAGATGAGCTGATTAATTCACCTGACCTCTATTCGACCTTTTTGCTTTGGCTGCTGTCTGAATTATTTGAAGAGTTGCCTGAGGTCGGCAATCCCGACAAACCGAAAATGGTTTTCTTTTTTGACGAAGCGCATTTGCTTTTCGATGACGCCCCCAAAGCCCTCATCGAAAAAATTGAACAAGTCGCCCGCCTCATCCGGTCCAAAGGCGTCGGCATTTATTTTGTGACCCAGAACCCGGCAGATATTCCCGACAGCGTTTTGGGACAGCTCGGCAATCGCATCCAACATGCCCTGCGGGCCTATACCCCGAAAGAACAGAAAGCGATCCGCGCCGCGGCCAGTTCATTCCGCGAAAACCCGGCTTTTGATACGGAAGAGGTCATCACTGATCTCGGCGTCGGCGAAGCGCTTGTTTCGCTACTGGACTTAAAAGGCGTACCTGAAATCGTCAGACGCAGCATGATCCGCCCGCCCGTCTCCCGCCTTGGGCCTGCAAAGACCGCTGAACGCAAAGCCATTATTGCGGGCTCCGATCTCAAAGATAAATATACCGAGACCGTCGACCGCGAGAGCGCCTATGAAGTGCTGGAAAAGAAAACGCTCGCCCGTGAAAAAGCAGCTATAGAGGCCGAGAAAAAAGAAGCGGAAGCCGCAAAGAAGAAACCGACGTCAAAAAAGAAACCGACCCGGAAACGATCAACGCGCCGTAAGAAAACGGCGGGCGGTATGCTGGCCCACGAAGCAAAACTGATTGCCCGCCAACTCGTCCGGACGGAAGGGCGGCGCATATTGCGCGGGCTTTTGGGTGGGTTGATGCGGCGCTAAAACACGTCAGTACCGACATGGATTATCCGCCCACAACACTGCTCACACGCTTTGCCCCGTCACCCACGGGGCTTTTGCATTTGGGGCATGCCTATGCGGCGGCGCAGGTTTTTGAGACGGCAGAGCGTTTAGGCGGAACCGCCCTTCTGCGTATTGAAGATATTGACCACACCCGGTGCAAAACCCAATTCTCCTATGACTTGCAAGACGATTTGGCTTGGTTGGGTTTCGATTGGATCCGTCCGGCACGTGTGCAAAGCGAACATTATACGGATTATGCGAAGGTCGTCATTGATCTGGTCCAACGCGGTCTTGCTTATCCGTGCAATCTTTCGCGTACAGAGCTGAAATCCGGATTGCGAACCTCTGTCGCGAAAAAGCGATCCCATTCCCAAATGGCACAGCTTTGCGACACGATTCAAAAAGCGGCCCGATATAAAACGCCCTCTCTCCCCTATGCTGTGCGCTTAGACCTGAAAGCGGCGCTAAAGCAAACAGGCACTACGCTGACATATTTCGAAGGCGACGCAACCCGCCATGGTCGGCTATCGCTTGAAGCGTGGAG
Source organism: uncultured Algimonas sp. (assembly GCA_964477595.1). Classification (GTDB taxonomy): domain Bacteria; phylum Pseudomonadota; class Alphaproteobacteria; order Caulobacterales; family Maricaulaceae; genus Litorimonas. Next base: position 3,135 of record CAYZGF010000017.1, on the reverse strand, counting down.
CCTGTCAGATCGTCCTGATCCCGTCATCGCCCGCCGTGATATTGGCACCAGCTATCATATCGCCGTCACCCATGATGATCATATTCAAGGCATTACAGATGTCGTGAGAGGCGCTGACTTTATGGATCAAACACCCCTTCATGTCTTGATCCAAACATTGATGGGGTGGTCTACCCCCCGATATCACCATCACCCCCTTGTCACAGATGAGACAGGGCGGAAGCTCTCTAAAACGGATAAAGATATTACAATACGGTCCCTACGGGAAAGCGGAATGCGCCCGGCTGATGTCTTGTCCCAAGCTGAACGCGCGCTATAGCGGGATCATGGACAATTTCGTCAAAGATATTTGGTATTTCGCCGGACTGCTGAGCGATCTGAAAAACGGTGAGACGAAACCCCTCTCATTAGCGGGCGAACCCGTCGTCCTCGCGCGTGAGGGTGAGACTGTCTTTGCCTTACGAGATATCTGCCCGCATCGAGCGGTGCCTTTATCGGCAGGCTGTGTGAAATCCGGCACGGTTGAATGCCCCTATCACGGCTGGCGCTTTGGCCTGGAAGACGGTCAATGCAAAGAGATACCGGCCCTGCCTGAAGACTCTGACATGGACGTGACGCGTATTGGTGTCCGAACTTATCCAATTCAACAAACAGGCCCGCTTATCTGGATTTATCTGCGGTCTAATCCAAAAGACACGACACCGCCATCGATAGAGCCGCCACAGATTGATCTCCCGCGCGGCAGGGCGACGTTAGATGACGGCGTGGAACTCGCCTGTCATATTGATCACGCTGTGATCGGCCTGATGGACCCGGCTCATGGTCCCTATGTGCACCGCCAGTGGTGGTGGCGGTCGGAAAAATCCATTCATGAAAAGGCAAAAGCTTTTGAACCACGAGAGGGTGGTTTTGCGATGGTGGCCCATGAGCCGTCTTCAAATTCCTTCGCCTATAAATTACTGGGCGGAAAACCTGTGACGGAAATTACGTTTCGCTTGCCCTCTATCCGAACGGAAGAAATCACGATTGGAAAACGTAAAGTCTTATCCTTCACAGCGCTAACCCCTTTGGATGAAAACCGCACCGCCATTCGGCAGCTCTTTTTCACGGACCATCCGACCTTTCGTCTGCTCTCACCCATTCTCGGCGGCTTTGCCCGAACCTTTTTGCGGCAGGATTCCGATATGGTGGATTTACAACAGCGCGGCTTAAAACATGACCCAAGGCTCATGCTCGTTGACGATGCCGACACCCAAGCGAAATGGTATTACGCGCTAAAGAAAGCCTGGACCAAAGCGCATGAAACGGGCGAGACATTTATCAACCCTGTCAAAGCCCGTATTTTACGGTGGCGCAGTTAATGACGCCCGAGCTGATCCTCGCGCTCTTTGACGGGCTTGGTATTTTCGTCTTTGGCCTGTCCGGTGGATTAATGGCGGTCCGCCAGAAGTTTGATTTGTTGGGAGTTATCGCAATTTCATTTCTGCCTGCGATTGGTGGCGGGACTTTGCGGGACTTACTCTTGGATCAACCCGTTTTCTGGTTGACGGATACATATATCCTTTGGCTCCCGACGCTCGCAGGATTGGTGGCTTTTGTTTCACCGGATCGACTCGCCAGAATCCGCAGTTTGAAATGGATTGATGCAGGCGGCCTCGCGCTCTTCGCTGTCGTCGGCGCCTCAAAGGCGATGGAGCTGGGATATGGACCCGGAATTTGTATTTTAATGGGCACCATAACGGCGACTGCGGGCGGCGTTATCCGCGATGTTGTCTGCAACGAAACACCCCTCCTTCTGCGCCAAGATATATATGCGACGGCCGCGATATTGGGCGCCGGCGTATTTTTCGTTGCTCGGACATTAGGCTTGAATGACTTAACGGCCTTGTCTCTGGGGGCCGGCATATGCTTCGTCGTTCGAGCTCTTTCCATCCGCTTTGGATGGAATATGCCGCGTGCAGATTGGGAGAAACCCTCATGAAACGTTTCCTGAAATGGACGGGTATCATTGTCCTTATTCTGATTATCGCAGGCTATATCGGACTGAGCCAATTCGTCTGGCCCAAGGTCGACTCAGACATGAATCCGGTAATTGCCCATAATCCCTATACGGTGTCTGAGGCTGCGCAGGCATTGCATGACGAACTTTGGATCGCGGACCTCCACGCGGATAACCTTCTCTGGCGACGTAATCCCAGAAAACGAAATACATATGGCCATGTGGACCTGCCGCGATTGCGTGAAGGCGGTGTCGAGCTGCAAGTCTTCTCCACCGTCACGAAATCCCCCAGAGGTCTGAACTTCGACGGAAATGACGCCGATGCGCCGGATGATATTACGCGGCTCGCCCAAGCCCAGCTTTGGCCGCGCCGGACATGGAACTCAATCTATGAACGTGCCGCCTATCAGGCACAGCGCCTGCAAAAACTGGAACGCCAAGGCGAAGTCCATATTCTCCGCACCCAATCCGATATGACAAAATCGGACCGGGTCTTGGGCTTGCTTTTGACGGAAGGGGCACATCCGTTGGAAGGTGAGATTGAGAATATCAAACGCCTTTATGATGAAGGCTACCGCGCCATGGGGCTGCAGCATTTTTTCGACAATGAGCTCGGCGGATCCCTGCATGGGCGCAGCCAAGCGGGCCTGACGAAATTTGGACGCGAAGCCGTCTTGGAAATGGTCGAACAGGACATCATGATTGATGTCGCGCATAGCAGTGTTCAAACCGTCCGCGATGTTCTCGCGCTGACAGATGCCCCGATCTTCATTTCCCATGGCGGCACGATTGCCCATTGCCCGAAAACAAAAAATCGAAACTTACCGGATGACGTGTTAAAACAAATCGCGGCCCGTGATGGGATTATCGGTATTGGATATTTCAGCGGCGTGATCTGCGATATTTCACCCGACGGAATTGCCGCCGCCATTGTGGATGCCGTCAAACTACTCGGACCCGATGCTGTGGCACTAGGGTCAGATTATGACGGCACAGTCATAGTCTCGCTCGACACATCAGAACTCGCTGCGATTACGGATGCGTTGATGCGGACGGGTATGGATGAAACGACAATTCGTAAGGTTATGGGAGAGAATGTAAGGCGTTACTTCGCGGAAAATTTGCCGGAGGGGTGA
>CAYZGF010000016.1:14613-20923 GCA_964477595.1 uncultured Algimonas sp. | reverse complement strand
ATGGGACCCTGTCCATAAGGTACGATAACGTCGCGATCTCCGTGGTGAATCAGAACAGGATCATCAATATTTGCTGCAAGTTGCGCAGGGGAGACTTGAAGAATATCTTGTGCGTCCTTCTTCATGTCGCCGATATGACGTGACCAATACTCATAGCTGGTACCTCCATCGCTTTTCTCTGACCGTAACATCTCGAAGAGATCGGCTGGAGCCGCCCCTGCAATAACGCACTGATACTTATTAGGCGTTAGCGTTGCGGCAGCTAGCGATGCATAACCTCCATATGAAAAGCCCATGATGCAGGCTCGGTCTTTGTCGGCAATACCTTGAGAGACGAGATGTGAAAATGCATCGTCTACATCATTTTGCATGGCGCGGCCCCACTGACGTCTTCCTTTGTCAGCGAACTCTAATCCCCGGCCCGTAGAACCTCGGAAATTCGGCTCAAAGACCTGGTAGCCTTTCCAATTTAGGACTTGGACAACGCGATCATATCCAAAATCTGAGCGAGCTTCAGGTCCGCCATGAGGCATCATAATCAAGGGAGCTTTCTCGCCGGGTTTCAGATTGGTCGGCTGGGTCAAGTAACCATAAAGCTCTAACCCATCTCGAGCTTTATATGTGACGATCTTGCCTACGCCCATTGGGTTTGCGCTGATATCTGGCATACGAGCGCCAATTTCTTCGGCAAATGCCTGTGACTTGTCATAACCTGGATCACCCGGCCCGCTGGCTGAAAAGAGCATCTTATTTTGATCATCACTCACACTGATCAGCCTTGGCGCTAATGAGTCGCCGAAATACTTCTCCAAGGCATTCATGTGCGCCTGATCGCGCTTGTTTGCCATTTTATAGCGAATGCGACCTTTATCGCGATAAATCGCCCCCTCATATGTACCTGTTTTCCCATCGATAAGGGCGGTGACAACGTCAGAGTCTGTTGGCGTGAAAATTTCCTGCAGATATTTGTTCTGCTCAAAATCATACAGATAAACGCCAGCAAAATTCTTACCCTCAGGACGGCCAACAACATAATATTGTGTTGGATTTTTGGCTGGTCCTACTGGATTAAACTCAACACTATTAGAGTTCGATGTTGTGTCTCGTCGTACAGATTTTGCGAGTTGAAACTTAGCGTTCTTCCCATTTGTTCCCGGGACCCTTGAGTAATAATCAATATATCGGGCGCGATCACGGGTTGCGATGTAAAATGCCGCATTACCTTCAATGTCGGCTAACCAGCCCCGTGTATTGGATGTACCCTTTGCTGCCAAGCTGGACTTGCCGCTATTTACATCGACTTTCAGAACATCAAGATCATCCCCGATCTGAACGGGCACCATGACTTTGTCAGGGTCTGATGGAATGAAAGACACCGGGCGCTGAATGCGGAAGGATCTGTTGATTTGTTTATTGTTCTTAAAGAACTGCATGTTGTTTTTACCATCTTTATCGATGGCAAACATTCGGATAATCGGGCGACTGTTTAGGGAGCCTTCCCATGGTTTGAAGACCGAATACATTATCCGATTGTCATTTGCCCATTCAACCCACTGGACTTCCAACTCATCCCCTAGATTGATACCTGCAGGTTTTGCGTTAGGGTTTTCTAGGTTCTGAATAATGATGAAGTTATTCTCATCTTTATCGCGCCGGGCCATAGCGAGGTGAGTTCCGTCTGGAGACAATACGGCCGACCACATCATCGGGTCTTCAAAAAACTTATCATAAGCACGATCATATTTAGAATCGTCTTTTTTCTTCGCCATCACGGCCGTTGGTGTGAGTGCGAGTGAGAGTGCGGCCAGACAAGCCCCAATTAGCCTAAGTTTCATTATTACCTCCGATAATTTTACCTATTTTGTTAGAGTTTTAGAGATGCGTGTCAATCGCAACGGGCAGATGGAGCTGTCTCATTCTGTCACGCCCATCTGACAGGTTTTGCATTATGTCGGGCAATATCAATGCCTGAAAAGTAATCTGAGGTGATCTGAATGACTGAGTGCTGCAGATTGTTTTGGGCCTGTTGCATTGAAGCAGTATCTATTTCCTCTGCAAATCTTGAAGGTGTTTGATCGATAGATTTTGCGGTTAGTCCGAGAAGCCTTTCCCAAGTCTGGTAGTAATTCCAACTTTCTATTGCGTCTTTGAGGCTTTTTGGATTCTCTAAATCTAAAAGGTTACGGCAAGACAGGATATAATCCGCTTCCATCAGACCTCCGCGTCTGAGTTTGCTTCTCCAGATGTTTGTTGGTGTTTCTTCCAACCTTTCAGTTTTAAGCCGATTGAACATTGCTAAGGCATCTTGTTTGAAGGCGATAATATCTCGAGGACGGCTGAGGATTTCCGATTTTAAATCTTCAACCTGACGACCCAGAGCCCTGTCACCAGCCACGATACGCGCCGGGACTAGAGCTATATGTTCCCAACTATGAGCGCGCTTCATATGGTGATCATAAAACGCAGACAATTTAACGGCAGGGGGACCTGAACGCCCTGATGGACGGAGGCGCATGTCCAATTCATAAGCAATACCTTCCCGCAATTTGACGGTCAAAGTGGTTCGCAAGCGTTGCACGATTTTTGTTGTAATTTCCGTGTCCAGATCATCCGCGAATAAGAAGATTAGATCGAGATCGCTTTGTGGAGACATGGATTTCGTCCCCATTTTCCCGAGGCCCAAAACGGTAATAGGGATGTCGTGCAGTCCAAGGTCATCACAGACAATTTGAATTGAAAGATCCAGTGTCCGTTCGGCTAAAGCCGTGAGTCTGGCTTGCATTTGTTTCGTCGAAGACGTCCCTTCCAAGAAATTTGTATAGGCGCGGAAAAGCTGCTCATTTACAAATCGCCTGAGGGCTTCCAATCGATTTTCATAATCTGTGGATGTCAAAACAAACCGGGACTGTTCCTCGAGATCATTTGCTTCCGTTGCGATAAATATATCAATTATATGCGGTGATTGACGTAGTATTTCAGCCATGTGCGGGCTGTGCAAAAGGGGTGTTATGAGCTTGTCTAATAGGTCGGGGTGACGATCTAATAGTGAGAAATATTGCTCAGATCGTCCAATTTGTTTGAGAAAGCTATCGACGCGTTGAAACGCTTCCGCGTTATTTTGCCTCATGACGCGTTTTGTTAATCGGCGTCCTAAGTCGCTATATTTGGTTTTATGGCTGGCGGACACGCCATGATCTAAAAACCCGCTGGTCCAACTGCGAGCGATCTGAGCGGCATTGCCATCAAGCTCTGAGATTGAAATCGTTTCTGAGGTCGGTGCCGTTTCCTCAAATAACTTTGAAAATCTTTGATGAACGCGCTGCCGACGGTTATAAATATTTTCGTGGAAGTTCACGGGATCACCCAAAAGAGACAAACATGCCTTTAGATCAGAACCTTCAGGCACAATATGGGCCTGCTGATTGCGAAGCATCTGAATTGCATTTTCGAGTTTTCGAAAGACGCTATAATCCTCGCGAAGTGATTTGGCTTCAGGTTGAGAAAGCAATCCTACCTCTGCCAGGTGTGTTAGGGCTGCACGCGTATTGGTCACGCGAAGACGTGGGCGTTTTCCGCCATGAATCAGCTGTTGAGCATTCGCAATAAATTCAATCTCACGAATCCCGCCACGACCTAGCTTTACGTTGAAGCCGCTGGCTAATGGCGTGACTGGATCAGGTGAGGCGCGTTCATATTGAAGGCCCGGATGTTCATTATTAATACGCGTTTTTAAGGCGGCCAATTCGTCCAAAGTGGTGAAGTCCAGATTTCGTCGCCAAATATAAGGCTCCAATCTGGCCAAGAACTTGTTACCTGCCTCTTTATCGCCGCCAACAGTACGGGCTTTCATCAAAGCCAGCCTGTGCCAAGGCAAGGATCGAAAAAAGTAAAATGTTTCTGCTTTGGAAGTGCTTAAAGCTAACCCGGTTCCGGAGCTTTCGGGCCGAAGTCGCCAATCGACACGCCAGACAAATTCCGGCGAATTTCGGGGCTGTAAAATTTGCGTGACACGCTTGCAGATGTCAGAGGCGATATAGGCCTGACCTAAATGCTCAGGAACGGGAAGGGTGATGGGGTCAAAGAGAGCGATCAGGTCGACGTCAGAAGAGAAATTTAAATCATGGCCGCCAATCTTTCCTAAACCGAGTAAAAACAATCCAGGCACGCGCCCTTCGGGTAAATTTAATCGGTGGCGCTTTGCGGCCTGTCTCCAAGCCAGTTCCAAGGCGCGGTCAATTGTTGCGTCGGCAAATTCCGTCCAAACACGTCCCATCTCGTCGAATGACGAAAAATTAGCTGTGGCAATCCCAAGAGAGAATTGGGCTTTTAAGGAAAGGAGCGAGCTTGGCTCTGCTGTGGAAACGGCTTGCCGCAGAATGCTGACGTCTTGGGCAGCGCCATATTGGTTGGCGATGTCACTTAGATAAGGACTGGACTCAATCTGTTGACGACTGAGAGCGGAGATCGTCACGCGACTCTAGAAGAGGAGGCGAATGACGATCCGACCTGTATGACGAATAAATCCGTCCCTGATATCGCTATCAAAATCAAACCCGATGGCAGAATATTCTGAACCGGCAGCCACCGTGAAGCCAAGCAGAATGCCTTCGTCAGGGAAAGCAAAGGATCGTAGGCGTGCTAATTCCGAGTCGAAGAGGTTGCCATTTGCGTCCGAAAGCCCTTGGAAGCGGAAAGCTGTTTCGGTTGGGTCAGAAATGAATTCATTTCTATATCCGACGCGTATGGACGGGCGTATCCATGTACGCTTGCCTTGGAAATTTGCACCGAAGTCCAACATGGCCGTTGCAGCTGCGGTCTCGGAACGGCGGCCATCCACGCGGAGGCGTACGCCTTCAGTTCCTGTTTCAGTTCGACCATATTCATTCAGATAAAGGTAATCCAGTGAGACGCTCGGTCTTGCCCAGAACTTTTCGCTGATTGCCATTTCATATCCGGCTCTGACAGCTGCATTTGCGTGCAAACCTTGCCACTCGCCTTGAGCGGTGCCGAAAAAGTCTCCAACGGAAACGCGGCGATTTTGTTCGAAATCGCTAATTCCGCCGCCGCCATATATGTCGATATTGAAACCATTGCTCTCAAAGCCTGCATATGTACCCAGCTGATAAGTGCTGACGTTTAAAGGTTCATCCTGTCCGATAACGTCTTCAACTTCGGTACTGGCAAAGCCGAGGCTAACGCCAACGGCGTGGAAGGGACCAAACTCCGTATCCAATCCTCCGGAGAATCCAAAACCTTCGCCGCGATATTGTTCTGAAAGCCCTGCTAATTCACGATCAGCGAAATAAAAGAACTCTTGTAGCCAAGCTCCACCGGGTTTGTCCGGGGATCGACGCGCAGCATCAAGATGGGATCCAACTGCGCCCACAGCTCCGTCCACATTTGCTAAAACAAACTGTTTCGCGGCGCCTGAAAATTCAGGGAGGATTTGATTGTAAGCCGCATAAAACTCGTTGGCTTCTGTAATATTGGAAAATGCATTGCCGAGATCAGTGGTTGCCGTGAGGGCTTCTAACACGGGGCCATCTTGGAAAACGCCGTCCACAACGCCGCCGAATGCAGCCGCTTGTACTGCATCCAGCCCTAGGCCGCCGTTAGCGACTGAGGCCGTCGGGTCACGGAGGTCCAATGTTACAACAAGTGTGTTGGGGTCTGAAAGGCCAACCGTCGTGCTATATAGAAACGGGGAGTCTCCCGCGCTTAAGGACGCTAAGTCGCCAATGGTCAGATTGCCGGCATTTGCAAGCGTATAGGTGAGGGTATCTGTCCCGATGATGGACTCCAAAATCGGGTTGATCGCAGCACCGGCTTCAAATGTAATGTCGCCAGTAGAGGTAAGTGTAGAAGCTTCTCCTGTTTGCCCATTGATAACCGGACGGAATATGGATGTGCTATCGATCAAAGCTTCGCTGACTTGAATTTCGTCAGCAGACCCTAAAGCAAGTGTGGAACCCTCGGTAACAGAAAGGGCTAAGCTATCTGTATTCCTGACTTCGCCGGTGAAGATTGTTCCACCGGAGAGAGACAATGTATCTTCACCGCCACCAAAATCGAGGTCGCCTGTAATAATACCTGCGCTTGCTGTCAGAGTGTCATTGCCTGACCCAAGTAAGATATCACCTCTGATGATAGGGACGTTGGATGAATCCGGATTCTGGCTTTGATCAATCTCAATGTCAGAGGTTGAAGCGCTGAAGTCGATCGCAATCAGGTTGAAATTGGTTTCTTCAGTTCCAAGAGAATCTGAACTTGACGCTAAAGTGGAAATAGTTCCGATATTTTCCAGTCGTTG
>CAYZGF010000016.1:7574-14513 GCA_964477595.1 uncultured Algimonas sp. | reverse complement strand
GAGAATCTGAACTTGACGCTAAAGTGGAAATAGTTCCGATATTTTCCAGTCGTTGTACGGTTCCGGAGGCATCGCGAATGGCGATGGCTGTTCCGTCTCTTCCGATTAGGACCGAACTAATCGCTCCGGAATTTACAAGCTCCGTAACAGAGGCGCCCGCACCAATATCAACTGCGACTGCAAGGAGTGGGCGTGGGGCAATAATATTTGTTCTGTCAAAATAAACTTCGTCGACAGCTTCACTCACGCTGGCAAGTAAAATGCCGCTATTATTTATCTGATCTGCAATGGCTTGATCGCCAAGAACAATCACGCGCGCAACGCCGTCCCCATCGCTCAAATCGGTTGGGTTCGGAGCACGGAACGTATTGGCCGACATGGTGCCTGTGTTGCTGATCCCGCCCTCCACAGTAACATCTGAGAAAGAGACAGTCGTGGCATTCATATCATCGAACACACCGCTGGCGGAGACGTTACCTTGATTTATGAACCCGAATTGTAAGTCCGCGTCAAAATCCGCGTCGTTTGGATCTGTGATCTCTGCGACAAGGCCGATAGCGATTGGAGTACCGTTGCCATCAATTAAAACGGCCGGTGCTGATCCGAATTGCGTGACGGAGCTGGATTCAGACAGAACCAAAATTGGATTGCCATCATCATCTACTTGTCCCACGCCGTCTGCATCTATCGCCTGCACAAAGACTTGGTTTAAAAACACGCCTTCAGACACATTGCCTGAAATGCTGATCGCAGATCCGGCTTGTCGTAAGTCCTCCGCAGAAAGGTCTTCACGGCCGGCTGTGCTCCGCTCGCCTCCAAACCCAGGCCTTTGGGTAAATCGGTAACCTGACGCTGATACCGTCCCGCTTGAGGCAAATCCGCCCTGAATATCTCCCGAGATAGCATAGCCTTGCGAGTCAGTGCCGCGCGCGGATATCGTGCCGCCATTAATCAGGTCGCCTGTCACATTCGACGCAACATTTACGCCTGTCGAACGGTCCCCAACGATGTTGATTTGCCCTGCAGTTGTCAGGCTGCCTGTTAAGCCTTCCGTCATCATAGGTGTATTCGCCAAATTGATTCCAAAACTGTCATTGCCTTCGACAGTAACAGTCGACGTCGACGTCAGTTCTACGTTACCTTGGAACGGCGATGCACCTGAGATCAAAATTCCGGTGCGCCCTCCACCCTGAGCAAAGGTGCCGTCCTGGAAAGGATCTTCATCTGTGTTGCTCGGCGTGAAATCTTCTGTCAGGGAGACAGAACCCGTTTGGATATAACTTCTGTCTTCTCCGCCTTGCAGTTCGACACCAATTGAGCCTTCAGCCCCGTCCTCAATGACAACATTGGCGCCGTTACGGAGAGAATTAGAAGAATCCAAAACAATAGCAGGATTTCGGTTGTCTGCGTCAACCGCTCCGGACCCTGTGATGGTTGGGGTCCTTTCGACCGTATCAGTCGTGCTGGGGTCGTCTCCGAGAATTACATCTGCAGGCGTACCGTCCGGTCCTGCCGTCGATGTTCTGATTTGCTGGTCCGTATCTTCTGTGATGACGACTTGGGCTTGGGCCGAAAAGGACAGTGCTCCGAGGAGAGCAAGTGTCGCGGAACTGCGGAGTGCGAGAGTCTTAAAATGACGCATGTTATCGGGTCCCGACGGCTATCTTTGTGATGCAATGTTAAAAACACGCATAAATTTGATTTTGGGTTTACCCAAAACATAGCAGCGGGCCAATGAAAACATGGTTATTTTACAGTCAGGTTGGTGCTGTAACACTTATTGAACGCCAATTGCTTTCGAAACAGGTCTCTGGCATGGCGCAAATATGCCTGAAACACCGCAAAACAGTCCCGAATTTTCACTGCCCTGGAAGAAACTTGCCGTCCTAGGCGGCGTCATTCCGTCAATCCTAGTCGCAGTTGATCAATGGTCGAAATGGGCGACGACGCAGTTTTTTGACGTGCCGATGAGCGTTTGCGCAGAGGCTGACCCCAGATTGACGCATGAGCTGTCGCCAATTGCGGACTTGTCATTGCTTTGTAACCGCGGGATTAGCTGGGGAATGCTGCAAGGCGATTCGTCCATCAAGCGCTGGGGATTAACGCTTTTTGCTTTTTTGATGACTTTGGTTTTGCTCTATGTCCTGCGCAAAACATCAGATCGTCTGGGCCAAATCTCTCTTTCACTGGTCATCGCGGGCGCTGTTGGAAATGCCATTGATCGTCTGTTTTTTGGGGCAGTCACCGATATGATCGATTTCTCCGATATTGGCTTTAACTACGTGTTCAACATCGCGGATAGTTACATAACCGTCGGCGTCATTGGACTGTTTTTATCGTCCTTCCTAAATGATCGACGCGAGAAAGCCGCCGCGAAAGCAGCAGCAGAGAAAGCTGCTGTAGATTAAAATAATGGTCACTTGGCGTGAGCCGTCTTGCAGGCTAAGTCGGTTTCAATTCAATTCTAAGGGTTTCGCTATGTTGCGCTCCACATGCCTTTTCTCCGCTGTCGCCGCTGTCGCGCTCATCACGACGGGCTGTACATCCACATCTCGGGCTTTAGGCTTGGAGAAATCCGCGCCGAACGAGTTTAACATCCTTACAAAAGCTCCCTTGATCGTGCCGCCGGAATATAACCTGCGTCCACCGGCAGTCGGCGCGTCGTCTGCTGAGAATAACTACACGCAGCGTTCAGCTCGCGAAGCCTTGTTGGGTGACGTCGATGATGCCGCGCCTAGTCAAGGCGAGGTCGCCCTCATGGCGAAAGCCGGCGTAAACCGCGCAAATCCTGAGATTCGTTTGGAAATTGACGGTGTGAATTCTGTTGAGCGTAAGTCTGCCGGTTTCACAAATCGTGTGCTTTTCTGGCAAAATGGCCAAGTTTTGGACGCACAAGGTAATCCTGTGCCACTTGATGCTGATAATGAAGCGCGTCGTTTGGAATCCGTGAAATCCGCAACAGGCGGGGGCGAAACGACAATTTCGAAACGTCCGGGTGGCCCAAAGCTTCCGGGCCTCTAGTCCTTTCATAAAAAATACAGCTCCTCCACTAGCCCACCACAAGGTGGGCTTTTACGTCTATGGAGTATGAGCGCTATTCCACATCTGATTCGCCGTCTTCCGGCCCAAACCGTTAACCGCATTGCGGCGGGTGAGGTGATTGAACGTCCGGCCAGCGTGATCAAAGAACTGGTCGAGAACGCGCTGGATGCAGGCGCGACACAAGTTGATATCCGCTATGAAGATGGCGGACGGACCGTCATTACCGTGACGGATGATGGTAAGGGAATGGACACCGCCAATCTCTCTCTGGCTGTCGAACGTCATGCGACATCGAAACTCGCGGATGATTCCGATTTGCTCAACATAGGTACAATGGGGTTTCGGGGGGAGGCCTTGCCCTCGATAGGATCAGTCGCGCGCTTGTCGCTAACCTCACAGACTGAAGCGGATGATAGTGCGTGGGAACTTCGCGTCGATGGCGGCGCGAAACATGATCCGCGTCCGGCACCGCGTTTTGGCCTACATGGCACGCGGGTTGATGTTCGTGACCTCTTTTTTGCGACCCCTGCGCGTCTAAAATTCCTGAAATCAGAACGATCAGAAAGCATGGCGATTGGTGACGTGGTGAAACGCCTCGCCATGGCCAATCCACATGTGGGGTTCACATTGACGAATGGCTCGCGGACCTCGCTTCGCATGACGGGGACGCCTCTCTCTGAAGATGGCCGCTTGGTTCGCCTGTCTAAAATTCTGGGTGATGATTTCGGGGCGAATGCAGTGGCAGTCGACTCAGAACGCGAAGGCATTGTTCTGACTGGTTTTGCAGGCTTGCCGACATTCTCACGCGGGAATAGCGCGCATCAATATCTCTTTGTGAATGGTCGTCCGGTACGGGATAAATTGCTGCACGGCGCGGTGCGCGGGGCGTATCAGGACTTCCTTGCGCGGGATCGTCATCCCGTCGTCGCGCTTTATGTGGATCTTCCACGAGAGCATGTCGATGTAAACGTTCACCCCGCTAAAACTGAAGTCCGCTTCCGCAATCCGGGTCTGGTGCGTGGTTTGATCGTCAGCGCCTTGCGCCATGCGCTCGCCGATGCAGGCCATCGCGCCAGCACAACGGTCAGCGATTATGCGCTGGGCCGTATTCAGACGGGTCAACAACCCGCTTATGCCTATCAGGGGCGATATGGCGGCGCGCCGCAGGGCGGATTCGCACCCTATCGAAATGATCCCGCTCTGCAGCCCTTGATCGACGGAATGGGCGGAATGTCCGGGAAAGTTGAAGAAGCGCCAGAGGGTTTCACCGGCGTCCTTCCAAATGGCGAGAGATTAGACCATGTGCCAACCCCGGATTATCCGCTTGGGACAGCCCGCGCGCAATTACACGAGACTTATGTGGTCGCGCAAACGCAAGACGGGATTGTCATCGTTGATCAACATGCCGCGCATGAACGCCTTGTCTATGAGGACATGAAACAAAAAATGTCGGGGCAAGGTGTTCCGCGCCAAACGCTTCTCATTCCCGATGTGGTCGAATTGGGCGAAACAGATTCCGCTCGCATTTTGGCACGAAAAGACGAACTCGCAGAAATGGGTTTGATTATCGAACCCTTCGGTCAAGGTGCTGTCTGTGTTCGCGAAACCCCGGCGCTTTTGGGAGAGGTTGATGTGCAGGGGCTGCTACGCGATCTCGCGGACGACCTCTCGGAATATGATGAAGCATTGAGCTTGAAAGAGCGGTTTGAACACGTTTGTGGGACCATGGCCTGCCACGGTTCAGTCCGGGCAGGGCGCAGATTAAATGGCGACGAAATGAACGCGCTTCTCCGTCAAATGGAAGCCACACCGCATTCAGGCCAATGCAATCACGGCCGCCCGACCTATGTGGAGCTAAAGCTGGCAGATATTGAGCGGTTATTTGGGCGGCGTTAGAGCCGTAATCAATCGATTTTCTGCAAGTTCTGTATGAACGATATATCTGAGATGAATTCACTTTCTTTAAGCGCTAATTTGTAATCCTGAATTTGGAAAATATTATTAGTGAAGCGATCAAAGAACTCTGAAAATTCGTGCTCAGGTAAGTTGTAACCGTCGACTTCAATTTGAATTATTTTACCATAAGATTCTGGATATTTTCTGGCTAATTGCCCGTCAATCGCTGCATCAACACAATCATAGAGCCGATTTTGAATTCTTGTTAGTTCAGCTGTAATTTCATTCCTTTCCCACGGTCCTTGCTCCACAAGTATTATACGCCATACATTTGGCGTTTTACCTTTAGCCACAAAGTCTACGACTGTACTGGTGCTATATGTCATATCAAACTATCGCTTAGCCTCAAAAACAATACACGCGCCGCTCCCCAAGTCTTGTCTGTTAGGACCTCAAATCCGTTTGGTTCGATCTCTGCGTCGACGCTCTCTTCCAGAATAATCACACCATTCTGTGTAAGAAGATTTTGTTGTCTTATGCGGCTTAAAACCGGTTTCCAGAGACCTTTATTATAGGGCGGGTCCATAAAAATATGGGTGAATTTTCCGCGCATATTACCGGGCGCGATTTTTAACTTTGTTGCGTCATAACGGTGAAGACGTGTGTCTTCGGATATTTTCATTTTTTCAATATTGGCGCGAATGGCGGCGCGGGCTTTGGGTTCGGTCTCGACGAAGAGACAGAAGTCTGCCCCGCGTGAAATCGCTTCCAATCCGAGTGCACCCGATCCTGCAAAAATATCCGCGACAATTGCACCGTCTAGAGGCGGTGCCCACTCCGCATGTTTCAGGATGTTGAAAACAGACTCACGGGTTTGGTCAGAGGTCGGACGCGTATTGCGGCCCGACGGCGTGGCAATATTTCTGCCGCGTAATTTGCCCGAGACAATTCTCATTTCTTGCCTTTGCCTTGGCCGCGCGGAGAGAATTTGCCTTGATATTTACCGCCGGGTTTTCCGGCTGCGCCGACCTTTGACTTGCGTTTCGGCTTGGCAAATTTACCGCGTCCCTGTGGAGTTGGTTTGGATTTGTCTCCAGACTTTTCAGACGGCTTCTTCTGGAACCGTTTTGCGCTCGCATGACTCCCGCGCTTTGGGCCTTTTTGTTTCTTTTCAACAGGATCAGGGAAATCCATCAAGTGTCCGAGTTGGGTTTGAAGCACACGATATTTAACTTCTTCGACCTGCCCTTTGGGCAATTCACCTAGCATAAATGGTCCGTAACTGACGCGGATGAGGCGGTTCACTTTCAAACCCAGATGTTCCATCGCGCGACGAACTTCGCGATTTTTACCTTCGCGGAGTGTGACCGTGATCCAGCAATTATCGCCGCTGGACGTGTCCAGCACGGCTTCAATCGGTGAGGTCAAAATTCCGTCAATTTTGATCCCGGCCTTGAGGGTGTCCAGCTGCGCTTGTGTCACCTTTCCATAGGCGCGCGTTCTATAACGGCGCGATAATCCGGTAGAAGGATGTTCGAGATGGCGGGCTAGCTCCCCATCATTAGTCAGCAGCAAAAGTCCTTCAGATGTGATGTCCAGTCGACCTACGGAAATTACACGCCCTAGTTCTTTTGGGAGGGCATCGAAAACGGTTTGCCGGTTCTTCTCATCCTTATGCGAGGTCACCAATCCGTCCGGTTTGTAATATCGCCAAAGACGTGGCAGCTCTTTCTTCGCAACGGGTTTTCCGTCAAATTCCACTTTGTCGTTAGGACCGACTTTTGTGGCCGGAGAGTCGATCGTTTTCCCATTCACCTTGATCCGCCCTTCGGCGACGAGTTTTTCAGAATCGCGCCGGGACGCAATGCCGGCGCGTGCAAGGTATTTTGCAATTCGGTCAAGATTTGGTGTTTCGGTCATAGGGCAATTATCTTGACGGTTGGGGCACGAAAGGGGAAAGCCGCGCCATGAATGATGAGCACTATATGCGTCTGGCAATCG
>CAYZGF010000016.1:0-7564 GCA_964477595.1 uncultured Algimonas sp. | reverse complement strand
TTTTCGGAATCGCGTCGCGATGCTACGCCTGCGCGAGCGAGATATTTCGCAATTCTGTCAAGTTTAGGTTCGGCGGTCATAAGGCAGTGTCTTGACGGTTGGGGCGCAAAAGAGGAAAGCCGCGCCATGAATGATGAGCACTATATGCGTCTGGCAATCGAAGAAGCCAAGTCCGCAGCGCGGCGCGGCGAAGTGCCTGTCGGCGCCGTGCTTGTCAATGCGGCGGGTGAGGTCGTTTCAAAGACAGGAAATGCACCGATCTCGATTTGCGATCCGACCGCACACGCGGAAATTTTGGCCCTCCGCGATGGGGCCTATGCGGCCAAGAATTACAGGCTCGGCGGGATGAGCCTCTATGTGACTTTGGAGCCCTGCACGATGTGTTCAGGCGCGATCTCAAATGCGCGTATTGACAGGGTGATTTATGGCGCATCGGACCTAAAAGGTGGTGCGGTGGATCATGGCGTTAGATTTTTTGAACAACCGACCTGCCATCATCGTCCGGATGTTACGAGCGGTGTTTTAGCTGATGAGTGTTCGGCTTTGCTCAAAGCCTTCTTTCGCGCGCGGCGTCGAAAATGAAGTCAAATTTGCGAGAAATTCTGGCTGCCCCGTCTTTCGACAATGATTCATCTGAGACGCGTCTCGTATGGGGCGGAGTGGTCTTGGGTTTGATCGCTGCTGTGCTGTATTCACTAAAAGCTGTGTTTGTGAAGCTCGCTTATTTACCGACTGAGGCGATGACGGAGCAGGTGCCGCCGATCACATTGATGATGCTTCGGTTAGGCTTTTCGTTTCCGGTCTATCTGGTGATCTTGGTTTGGGCCTGGCGACGCGCTGAAACAAAGCCGCAAGGAAAACAAATCCTCTTGGCTATGGGAACGGGCATTATCGCCTATTACCTTTGCACGCTGCTCGATTTTACGGGCTTGCAATATATTACTGCGCAGCTGGAACGCTTGCTGTTATTTACCTATCCGGCCTTTGTCATTCTTTTTGGAGCGTTGTTTTTTGGCGGGACGTTGACACGCTGGGGCATTGCCGCCGTAATCTTGGCCTATGCAGGTCTCGCCATTGTCTTTTTGGGCGGTGATATAACGGAAAGTTCTAATCTATGGCTGGGTAGCGGGCTGGTCATTGCCTGCGCAATGTTGTTCGCATTGTATCAATTGCTCGCGAAAACCTTCATTGACAAAATTGGGCCGCAGCTTTTTACGTGTTTAGCTATGCTGGGTGCTGCCGCCGCAATCTTCACGCATTTTTTCGTCAGCGCAGTGACATATGAAGGTTTGAGAGCAGCTGTGACACTGCCGCCTAGAATATACCTTTTGGGCCTCACCATCGCCGTGTTTTCTACGCTTTTACCCAGCTTTTTCATGAACATAGCGATTGGCCGCATCGGCGCGCAACGGGTCGCGATGCTGGGTATGATTGGACCGTTAGCAACAATTATTGCGGCGATTTTGGTCCTCGGTGAGCCATTTGGAATTTGGGATGCCCTCGGCACCGCAGTCACCCTTGCGGGGATCGCGCTCTATATGAAATCCAGCAAGGATAAGCCTCGTAAAACATAAACCGCGCCGACTACTGTCACTAAGATACGCGTATATTTCCGAAAGCCGACATCTGAAAACCGTTCGAGCAATGATGTCCCGATTTTGGTGCCAATTATGACGGCAGGGAGGGCAATCACCAACACCCAAATTGGTGGCAAGTCCGATAGGCCTGCTGCACGCAATAACGGAATTCCGAAATAACCGATTTTGACTAAGTGGCTGGCAAACATTGTCACGGCCTTTGTGGCGACAATGGCTTTTCGGGTCAGGGCGGTTTTAACGTAGAAAAAGTCGAGAGCGGGTCCTGCAACCCCCGCGCTCAGGTTTAATCCCATAACCATCGCGCCGCATAAAACGGCGTGCGAGGGTCTCTCAGCATCACCGGCGAGGATGCCCTTAGGAAGCCAAAGCAGAAGCGGCAAAAGGCCGAGAGCGAGGAAGAGTTGGGCCTTGTTAGGGGTAAATGCCAGCCAAAGCATAATGCCGATGGCGGGAAGGGCACCGAAAAGCTGCCAGCCCAAAATATCCCAACGTATGTGGTCGCGTAAAATTGCAGAGCGTGATCCGTTGGAAACGGATTGGACAATGCCGTGAACAACCATCGCGGCGCTGACGCTCATGAGGCTCGCAATGATACCCATAAAGACCAGACCGCCGGCCATCCCGAATAATCCGGAGATGACGGCGCAGAGTCCCGCCGCCAAAATGATTAAAAGACCTGTCTGCATTTAAGACCTCGTTAACTGCAACATGGTTACCAAAACCTTATGTGGGGTCGTTCGGGATGAACGATTCGTTAGGACTTATACGGGTGGCTGATATGCGTTTATTCAAAAAAGACGCGCCTCAATTTGGGGCGGATGATGTGAAAGCAACACAGGATGTGGTTCAGGCCATTACTGACGCTTTGAAAACGGGGGCTGAACAACAAGACTTGGCAGCGAAACGATTGGGCGCTCTTACAAAATCCATGAACAAAATGGATGCAAATGTCCGACAAGCGGCGCGTTTGCAGGCTGAGGCGGAAAAATTAGATGCCGAAGTCACGAGCTTGCGTAATGATTTGGATAAGAAACGCGCTTGGGCGCAAGAGCAGACGGCTAAACTCGCAACAGTTCAAAAAGAACGGGATAAATTGCGGGCAGAATTAAAGGCGTCAAAGTCAGAAATCTCAGCGCGCACTGAGCGTGAAGCGGGACTTCGCGAATCTGAGTTCAAACTCCGCCGCGAGACAGAAACGCTTTCCAAAGAGCTGAACCAACGTACAGACCGTTTGGAAGAATTGGCGCTGACACAGCAACGTGTTCAGGATGAGTTAGCGCAAGCAACGGGGCATATTTCGTCTCAGAAGCATAAGATTCGCGAGCTTCAAAACTCTGTTGAGGAATTTACCGTTCGGTTGGATGAGAAGACAAAATCAGCTGATGCCTCACTCTCAGCCCTGCGTGATCTCCGTTTGGATCATCATGCTGCGAAAGAACAGCTTGTCTCAACCACATCGCGTTTACAGTCTGCCGAGTATGAGCAGTCCAGCCAGAAAACGCTTTTCGAAGATACGTTAAAGCGTCGTGCGGATGAAATTCTCGCCCTGAAAACGCAAATCGAGCAGCTCACGACGCAGCTTCGCATCAAGAATACAATGGGTAGTCATTTTGATGAGGAAACCGCAGGCTTACGTCAGGCTCTGGAAACAGAGCGCGAGCGGAATAGTGTGAATGAGCAGCGCCTGCGTAATCAGGCGGAAACGGAAGCTAGGCAGTCCCGCGCACTTGCGCAGGCTAAGGCAGAATTTGATGCGCTTAACTCCAAATTTGTTGACGCGATGAAGGATTTGGACTCATTCCGTCAGCTGAATCGGGTTCAGTCCCAAAAACTTGAAAACTATGCGCAGTTAAACAGTGCGCCCGCGCCCAAGCGTGATTATGCGCCGATGCGAAATGAAGACCCTGCTTTATTGAAGGTCGTGAAATAGCGGTCATGTGCAAGATATTGGCAATAAAAACCCGGCTCAAAAGGCCGGGTTTTTTATTATTGGTATAATCTCTTAGTTTAGCGGCACTCTTCATCAGGCAATTTTAGTCGCTGACCGACGTCAATAACATTGCCGCGCCCTAATCCGTTTAAGCGTGAGATGGCTTTGACAGTCGTGCAATGTTCTCTCGCTATGTCCCAAACCGTATCGCCTCGTTGAACGATATAAGTGTATCGTTGGCTTTTCTTGATGCGGGTGCTGCGACGGGGTGTTTCAGTGCGGGGCTCCGTGGGAGCTGATGTGCGTACTATTTTCGACTCAGTAGGGGCGAGCGACTTTCGCAAGAAGTAATCTCGACAGTCAACTTCAACCTCGGACAAGACGCGGCTGCCGGTTTCGCCGTCTTCGACGACCATAACGCGGACGGCGTCATTTTTATCATTTTCGTCGATAACTTTCTTCCGCATATCGTCTGTTTCGCAGATCATTGCGGCCTCCGCCGGTGACGACTTCATCATGTAACTGGCGGCTTGGACGGAAGCTTTGGATTTCCGCTTTTCGATTTTCACTGTTGGAATGCTCTCTGAGACTGAGGAACAGCCAATCAAAAGTGCAGTCGCTGCCAGGAGCGCGATTTTAGTTTTCATGATGGTCCCATCCCACATGTCGATTTGGTTTCCAGACTGCCATGAACAGGGTTAGTAAATCTTTAAACTGTGCGCAGATGGCGTCTTGACGGAAATATTGATCAGGTTAAGTCGCCGGATATGTCGCGCATACTGAATAAATATCTCACCCGCACGCATAAATGGGCTGGGCTAGTTCTGTCCCTGCAAATCTTATTCTGGTTTGGCTCGGGATTTTTCATGACCCTTTTCCCGATTGATCAGGTGCGCGGCCAACATTTGGTCGAAAAACAGGTTTTTTCACTCACGGATGACGATATTGTCCCGATTGAAATCGCCATGACCGCTTATGACGGAGCTCTCACAGGTGCAAGACTGGTAAATGTGGCGGGTCGTCCAGCCTATATCTTATTGGGCGAGAATGGTTCGCAAATGTTGGATGCTCGGAATGGGACGCGTTGGGACGGTCTCGGTCAGGCTGATATCCAAAATGTAGCCCGCGCGAGCTACAAAGGAGAAGGCGCACTTTCCTCTATGCTAAAGCTGACTGAGGCGCCCAAGGACTATGCCGGACCGCTTCCAATTTGGCAGGTCAAATTCGACGATAAGGCTAAAACGCGCCTCTATATTGACCCAAATACTGCGGAAGTTCGGAGTGTAAGAACACGGCTTTGGCGTGTCTTTGATCTCGCTTGGAAGTTCCATATCATGGACGTGACAGGCGATGATAATTTTAATAGCTGGTGGTTACGAATTGCCAGTGGAGCGGCACTTTTATTCGCGCTGAGTGGCGTCGGCTTGTTGTGGTTCAGGATCGTGGCGCGCCCAAGACGGAGGCGAGTCAGGTTATCAGCGTAGAGCTATTTAAGCATTCGTAAGACCATCTTATCGAACGATCGGTCGCTCAACCAATGACGCATAAATAGAGTCATTTTCGCCATCTTACCCGCAGCGTATCGAGTCTTCGGATTGTTGCTTTTCACGGCTTTGGAAATTACATCCGCTATGACTTGGGGGGAATTTGATGGTGAACCGTTATAGTAGGTTTTGTTTCCTCTTGAGACCCCATTGGCTATCCCTTCATAGGGACCATCTTTGGAGAGTTTTAGCATGGGGTCAGTCATCACATCGCTAAATTCAGTTTGTATGGCTCCCGGTTCGATGATGCTTACTTTAATCCCGAATCCGGCTGTCTCCAGCCGAAGAGAGTCGCTCCATCCTTCCAGAGCATGTTTCGTCGCGTGATACCATGCTCCCAAGGGCGTGTAGACCTTCCCTCCGATTGAGGTGATGTTGATTATCAGCCCAGACCTTCGTTCTCGCATGTGCGGCAGAATTTTCTGTGTGAGTGACGCGAGTCCGAAGAGGTTTACTTCAAATTGGCGCCGCGCATCATCTAAGGATACCTGTTCCACCGCGCCATAGATTGCGTATCCGGCGTTGTTGATCAGGACGTCAATATGACCTTGCTCTGACAACACTCTATCGACTGCATTTTGGACTTGGCTTTCATCAGTGATGTCCATGCCAATCGCGTAACCGCCAATTTCCACCAAATCTTGCATATTTTCGAGACGGCGAGCCGCCCCGTAGACTGTATGACCTTCAGCGATCAGGGTTTTGGCTGTGACCTTCCCCATTCCTGAGGACGCGCCAGTGATCAATATGATTTTTGACATATTTTACGCGCTTTAAGCTAGATAGACTGTCCGGTGCCTTCCCAATCTTTTAGAAATGCCGCTAGACCTTTATCTGTCAGGACGTGGTTTGAAAGAGATTTGACGACATTTGGCGGCGCCGTAATGACGTCTGCTCCAACGAGGGCGCAGTCTTTGACGTGATTGACGTTACGAATAGACGCCGCAAGAATTTCAGTCTCAAAGCCGTAATTGTCGTAAATTGTACGGATGTCTTCGATAAGCTCCAGACCGTCCAAAGTAATGTCGTCCAAACGACCAATAAATGGTGAGATATATGTGGCACCGACTTTGGCGGCGAGAAGCGCTTGATTAGGAGAGAAACAAAGCGTGACATTGGTGGGAATGTCTTCTTTGGAAAGCGTATTGCAGGCTTTGAGGCCATCCATAGTTAGGGGAAGCTTCACACAGACATTGTCCGCGATTTTACGCAGAGTACGGCCTTCGCTGATCATCGTTTCAGCATCTGTTGCAACAACTTCGGCGGAAACATGTCCTGGCGTCAGTTTGCAAATTTCTGCGATCACTTCTTTAAAATCACGTCCGGATTTCGCGATGATAGAGGGGTTGGTTGTTACGCCGTCTACGAGTCCAATGTCAGCAAGTTCAGCAATTGCGTCGAGGTCTGCGCTGTCGATGAAGAATTTCATGGGTCTGTCCTGATAAAACTTAGCAATAGGGATGGGCGGGGCCGTCATCCGCCTGCTATCACGCACTTAACGTGAATCAAACTGCCCAAATTCTTTTCCCTGTGAATGTACCGACAGCCTTTGATTATGCTGTGCCGGAGGGGCTTGAGGTTGCACGGGGAGATTTCGTCTACGCGCCAATCGGGAAGCAGGTGAAAATGGGGGTTGTTTGGTCGCTAGGGGAATCAGAACCGGGACGTGATTTGAAATCAATCATTGACCGCAAAGCCACGCGTCCATTGCCGCCGGATATGTTGGATTTCGTAGACTGGACCGCGCGTTATAACGGTGCGTCCCCAGGTAATGTTCTGCGCATGGTGATCCGAAACTACAAAGCGCTGGATCCGTCAGCGATCGTGACCCTTTACAGGCCAAGCGGAGAGGCCCCTAAAAACCTTACGCCGTCCCGAGCGGCTATTTTGCGTGAAGGTGGACCGTGGCCTGCGCGCGCGAGTGAAGCGGCTGCGCGGGCAGGGGTGTCTGTAGGTGTTGTGAAAGGGCTGGTCAAGGCAGGTGGCATGATTGCTGAAACTGGTCCGGTCGATCCGCCTTTCGATATGCCTAACCCCGAACATCCCGGTCGCGACTTGACGGAAGGCCAATTGGAGGCTTCGCTTGAGCTGGTTGAGCAGGTCAAGGTTCGTAAGTTTAATGTTTCGCTCTTGGACGGCGTTACAGGGTCCGGAAAAACAGAAGTTTACTTCGAAGCCGTTGCGCAGGCGCTTAGGCAGGGACAGCAATGCTTAATCCTCGTGCCTGAGATTGCTTTGACCCAAGCTGGTCTGAAGCGTTTTAAGGAGCGGTTTGGTGCTGAACCGGCAAGTTGGCATTCGCAAATGGGGGAGGCGGCCCGCCGTCGTGTTTGGCGGGAAGTCGCGCAAGGACGGTGTAAGCTGGTCGTTGGGGCGCGCTCTGCGCTATACCTACCATTCCCAACGTTAGGCCTCATTGTTGTCGATGAGGAACACGACACATCCTATAAGCAAGAAGAGGGTGTTATATATAATGCGCGGGATATGGCCGT
>CAYZGF010000015.1:11848-21037 GCA_964477595.1 uncultured Algimonas sp. | reverse complement strand
CGTTGAAAGTCAATTGCGACGCCGCCTGCAAGATTGCGGCGAAAGCGGGCAAGCCTGTGAAGACTGTTCTCTGCGTGAAGCGCACTGGCGCAGATATTGGTTGGGATGTGGACCGCGATGTCTGGTTACACAAAGCTTTAGAGTCCGTGTCTGATCACTGCCCTCCAGAGCCTATGAACGCCGAAGACCCGCTCTTTATTCTCTATACCTCCGGCTCCACCGGAAAACCGAAAGGCGTGTTGCACACAACGGGTGGATATCTGGTGTGGGCCAGCCTAACCCATGAAGCCGTTTTCGATTTAAAAGAAGAGGATGTCTATTGGTGCTCCGCCGATGTCGGTTGGGTGACGGGTCACACATATATTGTTTACGGCCCGCTGGCCAATGGCGCGACGACGCTGATGTTTGAAGGCGTCCCGACCTATCCGGATGCCTCGCGCTTTTGGCAGGTCTGCGATAAACATCAGGTCAGCTTATTTTACACAGCGCCGACGGCCATACGGGCTTTGATGCGTGAAGGTGACGGCCCTGTGAAAGCCACATCCCGCAAAAGCCTGCGCCTGCTCGGCACCGTAGGAGAGCCGATCAACCCCGAAGCTTGGGACTGGTATTTCAATGTCGTCGGTGAAACGCGCTGCCCCATAGTTGATACATGGTGGCAGACCGAAACGGGCGGCGCGATGATCGTGCCCTTGCCCGGGACAACACCCATGAAACCCGGCAGCGCCACCCTGCCCTTTTACGGGATTGAGCCCGCACTGGTTGATGCAGATGGAAATGAATTAGAGGGCGCGACCGAAGGCAACCTCATTATTAAAAATAGCTGGCCCGGTCAGATGCGAACCGTTTACGGCGACCATAAACGTTTTGCCGAAACCTATTTTAGCGCCTATCCGGGAAATTATTTCACGGGGGATGGATGCCGCCGCGATGAGGACGGGTTTTATTGGATAACGGGCCGCGTGGATGACGTTATAAATGTCTCCGGCCACCGCATGGGTACGGCAGAAGTGGAAAGCGCATTGGTCGCTCATCCGGCCGTCGCAGAAGCCGCAGTCGTTGGCTATCCGCATGATATTAAAGGCCAAGGCATTTATGCCTATGTGACGACAATTGCGGGTGTGGATGCTGACGATATGTTGCGGGACGAATTAGTACATTATGTGCGCAATGAAATTGGACCCATTGCCTCGCCCGACCTCATCCAATTTGCACCGGGCCTGCCCAAGACACGCTCCGGCAAGATTATGCGCCGCATATTGCGCAAGATTGCCGAGGACAGTTTCGACACTCTGGGCGATACGTCGACCTTGTCAGATCCAAGCGTTGTAGATGATCTCATCGAAAACCGAATGAACAGAGCCTGATGAATATGAAAAAAATTATCCTCGGAACAATTTCGGTCCTCGCCATAATCATTGGTTATCTCGGCTTCGCGCCTGTTCCGATCAATCCCGCATCTTGGGACGCGCCTGAAAACACCGGATTTACCGGGAGCTTTGCGCCCAATTCGGAGCTCGCCAATCTGGAACGTATCTCTGTTGGCGAAAGTGTTGGTCCGGAAGATGCGGCAGTACTCAACGGCATGATTTACGCAACGTCTCAAACGGGCGACATCACACGCATCGACCCCGAAACAAAAACCGTCGAGATTGTCGCGAATACAGGCGGTATACCGTTGGGCATCGAAGTCAGCGGGGGCATTATTTATATTGCCGACGCACATAAAGGCCTGTTGTCTCTAACTGAAAGCGGAGAGCTAAAAACGCTGACCGATCAAGTGGACGGGACGCCTATTCTCTATGCCGATGATTTGGACATTGCCACAAATGGCGTGATCTATTTTTCTGATGCCTCTACCAAGTTTGGCGCTGCGGATAATGGCACAACCATGGCGGCGTCCTTGCTGGAGATCATGGAAAGCCAAGGCACGGGCCGCGTTTTGGCCTATGATCCGCGCACACGGCAAACCACGACAATTGCCAAAGGCCTCGTCTTTCCAAATGGTGTCGCCATGCATCCCGATGGCAGTGTTTTGGTCAATGAAACGGGACGGTACCGTGTGTTGAAAATTGATCCCGAAACAGGCCGCATGACGGATTGGATTGCCAATATGCCCGGATTTCCTGACAACATAAATCCGGGTCCAAACGGGACTTATTTTCTGGGCCTGATTTCCCCGCGTTCAAAATGGTTGGACGAGAATTCAGCCAAACCTGCCGCACGAAAGCTCGCCATGCGCTTGCCGCCCTCCATGCGACCCAAGGCCGAACATTACGGGCATATTGTGCAATTAGATACGAGCGGAAATGTCCTGCGCACCTTTCAAGACCCGGCGGGCAATTATCACGACGCAACGGGCGCAATCGTTCATGACGGCTTTCTCTATGTCACCAGCCTGCATGAGACAGATTTGGCCCGAATGCCATATACCCCAATTAAATAAACCGTGCGGGGTCTGCGATATATTTTCTGCGCTATCGCTTTGGTCTTGGGAGTATATGCGGTCTTCTTTGCCGTTCAGACGCTGCGCCCGCGCACCCTCGCGCTGACCCTGCCCGCGACTATAGAGCCCGGAGATGTCGTGCTTATGCGGTCTCATACATGGCGGGCCGAGCTGGTCCGTTTGATTGACGGCGTGCCCTATCGTGATGGGTTCAGCCATGTCGGTATTATCAATCAACGCCTAGCCGACGGGACGTGGGACGTCATTCACGCCGTGCCGGGGTCCAGCGGGACCGTACGCCGCGAAGCCTGGCCCAGCATTGCGCGCGGCGGCGGCATTAGCGAGGCCGTGATTTATCGTGCAGATATTGACGGCCCAACACAGGCCGCCTTGCTGGGTCTGCTGAACGACTATGCGCTTCGCGCCACGCCTTTTGACGGCGCATTTAATCATAGTGATGACAGCGCCCTCTATTGCACAGAACTTGTGACCACCGCTTATGCGCGAGCTAATCATCCTGTTGTCAGCGACCGCGTCTTGGCCAAGCGCGCTATCTTTCCCGGACATCTGGCCGGATCAGATAAATTGCGCCGCATCAGCTCAACCCGCGACGAGCTTAGCCCGTAAATAAAATATGGTTACAAGCTCCGTTACGCCCATGTCCGTCGCCAATGTCGAGAGGGCAATCCGAATTCTGTCAGACGTCATGCCGGGTGACAGCCGCGCGGCGCGAGGCCCGAAACGCGCCGCCTCACCCTTTCGGTCTTGTGTCTCCTGCATGTTGTCCGCGCAATCACTGGATCGCAATACGGCAGCCGCAACAAAAGCGCTTTTCAAACTCGCCCGCTCGCCAAAGGGCATCTTAAAGCTGTCAGACGCGCAGATTACAGAGGCCATAAAACCTGCAGGCCTTTATAATATGAAGACGCGTAATATCCGAAAATTCTGCGAACAGTTACTAGAAGACTATGACGGAGTCGTGCCGGAGACGCGGGATGAACTTTTAAAGCTTCACGGTATAGGCCGGAAATGCGCAGATTTGGTCGCCCATTTTGTTTTTGGCGCAAAACATATAGCCGTCGATACGCATATTCGCCGCGTGTGCCAGCGGACCGGTTTGGCGGCAGGAAAAACGGAAGCCCAAATCGCCGTCTCACTCGACGCCCGCGCGCCGGACTGGGCCAAACCCGAAGCCCATTTCTGGCTCCTGCAATTTGGAAAAAAGATTTGCAAATCCCGCACACCCAATTGCGCGGCCTGCCCCATTCAAACCTTATGCAACTTTCCGGATAAGACCATTTAAGATGAATGGTTGAATTGCCCGGCACATGAGGAGATAAAGCTGTATGCGAACATCATTTAAAATCATCCTCATCATCCTCTCCCTCATCCCGCTCTTCTTTGCGGTGACGGGGCTTATCGGCGGGGCGGCCGCGCAAAATGGCGGTGAAGCTGTAGCCGCCGGATTGGACAATCAATATCGGTATTTAAGCGGCTATTACCTCTCCCTCTTTTTCGGAATTTGGTATGTCTTGGGTGACCTAGACAATCGCGGCACAGTCCTGCGCCTTCTCATACTCGCCATATTCATCGGCGGCTTGGCCCGCCTTTACAGCTATGTTCAGGTCGGCCCACCGCCTGCGAACGCAATGGTCGGTATGGCGCTGGAGCTAGGCGCCCCTGTGCTCGCGCTCTGGCACCGCATTATTGAAAAGTCTCCCGGGCCGGTTGTTCCGTAAACAATACGAACTCTCATTTAGAAAGCTATCTTATGTCTGATCGTGAATTCGATATTATTATCTATGGTGCCTCCGGTTTTACGGGCCGTCTTGTCGCGGAATATCTGCAAAAGGAATATGCGGGGACGGGCCTGAAATGGGCCATGGCCGGACGGAACGCAGCCAAACTCGCGGCTGTACGCGATGAAATGGGTGTGTCGTCTGATGTCGAAATCGTCTCTGCTGACTCCAGCCTCCCCGAAAGCCTTGCCGTTATGGCATCTCGCACCAAAGCAGTGATCACGACAGTTGGACCCTATCAGCTTTACGGCGAACCGCTTTTGAAAGCCTGTGTCGAAGCCGGAACGGATTATGTTGATCTTTGCGGTGAGCCCGCTTGGATGAAAGATATGATCGACCGTTATGATGATGCCGCCAAAAAATCCGGCGCGCGGATTGTTCTCTCTTGTGGATTTGACTCTATTCCCTTCGATCTCGGTGTTTATCACCTGCAGAAACACGCCATTGAAAATCACGGCGGCCCGGCCCCGCGTGTCCGCTGCCGTGTTCGCGGCATGAAGGGGACCTTCTCCGGCGGGACAGCCGCAAGTTTTATGGAAACCATGAAGCGCGCCCAAACGCAGCCGGAAATCCTCGGTTGGTTGAAAGATCCATTCTCTCTTTCACCTGAGGCGGGCGCACCGCAGCCTCCAATCCATAAGCCGATTGAGGAGCCGGACCTCGGCAGCTGGGCCACACCTTTCATTATGGCGAGCATCAACACGAAAAACGTCCACCGCTCAAACGCGCTGCTGGGTTATAAATATGGCAAAGACTTTCAATATGGTGAGATGGTTCTGACCGGACCCGGTGAAAAAGGTGAGCAACTCGCCAAAGGCATGGCGAAGTCCAATGCGTTCGGCGACAATCCGCCCAAGCCCGGTGAAGGGCCGTCCAAGGAAGAGCGTGAAAACGGATCTTACGACGTGATGTTTATCGGCGACGCGCCGAACGGCACGCGGATCATCACATCTGTCAAAGGCGATAAAGACCCGGGATATGGATCAACGTCCAAAATGATTGCAGAGTCCGCACTTGCCCTTGTCAAAGATGTGAAAGGTGAAGGCGGCGTGATGACCCCAGCGCCCGCCATGGCCGAGACTTTGATTGGCCGCTTGCAAACCCATGCGGGTCTGACCTTTGCGGTTGAGGCCGGATAAAAGCTCTCTCACAATAAAAAAGCCTGCCTCAAAAAAGGCAGGCTGATTTCATTTTAAAACGGCGCGACGCTTATTTTTGCGCGAGGCGCGTCCGCAAGAGCGCTTGGTTAGATTGGGCGATTTCCAATTCCGGACGCAAAGCCAAAGCGGCATCACAAGCAATAGAGGCCTGTTCAATATCTTCCAGTTTGGCGTAGCTGGCACATAGATTGGCTTGCGCAATCGCTGTCTTCATCCGGCTTGGGCGGATACGAATGACCGCTTTGTTCAGCGCGACAGACTTTGCGTAATCGCCGGAGTTAAAGGCTTTTACGCCGGATTTGATCAGGCCGTTTGAGGATGATTTGACTTGATAGTCTGTGGCCGCTGCGACGGGTGCGGACGCAGTTTCACCGGCCATGGCACTGGCAGGGAGGATAAGCGTAGCGGTGGTGAGTGTAGCGACGGTAAGCGTGGCGATAACGCCCAGTTTAAGGGGGTTGAGTGTCATGATCGTCTCCTTTTGATTTGACGCTCTCCACTTAGTTTTAAACATTTCCGTATGGAATTGACATTTTCAGCAGGGCAGTTATACACATCTGTATGAAGAACTGGTCAGACTATCCGATTTTCCTTGCCGTCGCGGAGGCAGGCTCTCTCACAGCAGCGGGGCGTGCCTTGGGCATGAGCCAACCGACGGTCGGGCGTCGCATTCGTGCATTGGAAGATCATTTCGGCACCTCACTTTTAAAGCGTGAGAACGGCCAGCTCGTCCCGACGAATTTCGGGCAATCCATGCTGGATCATATCCGACGCATGCAAAATGAAGCCTCAGCGATTGACCGGTCCTCTGCGACATTGGAAGACTCTCTCTCCGGTGTAGTCCGCCTCTCCGCGACCGAAGGCGTCGGCACAAGTTGGTTGCCGGGCGTTATGAAAAGTTTCCGTCAGGAACATCCCGACG
Organism: uncultured Algimonas sp.; assembly: GCA_964477595.1. Taxonomy (GTDB): domain Bacteria; phylum Pseudomonadota; class Alphaproteobacteria; order Caulobacterales; family Maricaulaceae; genus Litorimonas. The sequence continues at coordinate 14,710 of CAYZGF010000015.1, read as the reverse complement.
TCTTGGTTGATATTGGAATCGGATTTCAGAGCTTTAACCTCGCCCAACGTGAAGCGGATATTGCGCTTCGCTGGCGTAGTCCGGGCGAACAAAATTCATTGATCGGACGCAAAGTCGCCGAAGTTGGATTTGGGTTGTTCGCTTCTCCGGAATATCTTGAAAAGAACGGCGCACCTTCCACTCCTGAAGAACTCACAGAGCATGACGGCGTCTTAGCACAGATTATGGACGGCAAGTCGCTCTGGCTGATGGATGATGACGGAAAGATGATTTTTGAGCCGAAGCGCGTCACCTTTAATACAAATTCGATCTGGGCCTTTGATCAGGCACTTGTGCATGGCTACGGGATTGGTGTCTTACCCATGTGCGGTCTTATTAACCGCGACCTTGGCCTTGTCCGCATTTTGCCCGAGGTTGTGCATATGGAATCGCTTTACCTCGTCGCGCATCAGGACCTGAAGCGGTCCATGCGGATTCGGGCTGTCTTTGATTATCTCGTCGGCGCATTCAAAGAAGACGCGGCCTTCTTCAAGGGTCTCAGTACATCGGAATATGATTGCGGAACCTGTGCTCTCGCAGGCGGCCAGAATATGTTGCCGCCGCGCACACATCAGCATAAAGGCTTACCTATAGCTGCTGAATAAACTGCGCTCGTTCTCTACGACGCCAAACCGGATAGACCATGTCTGACAAGACCATTGATTTCGGATTTGAGACCATCCCTGAAGCTGAGAAGATCAGCCGGGTTAAAGGTGTGTTCGACTCCGTCGCCTCTAATTATGACTTGATGAATGACGCCATGAGCGTTGGGATCCACCGTGTTTGGAAAAACATGATGATCACGCGGCTCAATCCACAACCGGGCGAACGGCTTTTGGATGTCGCGGGCGGGACAGGCGATATTGCGCGTCGCTTTATCAAAGCAGCCGATGAAGTCCGTATTCGACGTGGCGGCGTACCGGCCTCTGCCGTGATTTGTGACATTAATGACCAAATGTTGGTTGCGGGAATAGACGTCGAAAAAGATCGTGGCCTCGATATGACACGCGTGTGCGGCAATGCAGAAATCCTACCTTTCGAAGATGGGCAGTTTGACGCTGTGACAATTTCCTTCGGCATTCGAAATGTCACAGACCGCATGGCGGCATTGCGGGAATTTCTTCGCGTTCTGAAGCCCGGCGGACGTCTGGCTATTCTGGAATTTTCGACACCGCCCGCCAAGGTCATTAGCGCCTTTTACGATGCCTATAGTTTTGCCGTCATCCCCCGTTTGGGTCAGGCCTTGGCAGGAGATCGTGACAGCTATCAATATTTGGTGGAAAGCATTCGGAAATTTCCAAAGCAGGAACAATTTGCCGAGATGATCCGTGAAGCCGGCTTTGCCAATGTGAAATATCAAGATTACAGTTCAGGAATTGCGGCCCTTCACACAGGGTGGAAGCTTTAGCCAATAAAAAAGGCCCGAAACCCGGACCTTTTCAATTTTATAATTTTCGAAACAAGCTTAGCGGCGGCGGTTTTTCCGGGCTGCGTATTTTGCATCGCGTCGCGCTTTTTGCGCTTTCTTTAATTCTTCTTGGGCTTTCTTTTGCGCTTCAATGGCGAGGAGTTTTTTACGCGCCTCCTCCGCTTTCAAGGCTGCAGCTTCAGCTTCTTGGCGTTTGCGCTCTTCTCTGCGCTTTTCCTCGCGAGCTTCGCGGGCCGCATTGCGCTTGGCACGCTCTTCCATCAGACGGGCTTTCTCTGCCGGGTCCAGCTCTTTTTCTTTGGCCCGCTTAAGCATGGCGAGTTTCGCCTCTTTTTGCGCCTTCAAGCGGTCGTTAAAATTCTGGCCGGGGATCATAAAAAACCTTAAAATGTAACTGGGTCGATCAAGTCGGCTATATCGCGACTGCATCCAGAAAAATCAAGGCCTGCGCACAGAGTAAGGCTTAGGCTGTTCTTTATAATCACGAGCGGCTCTTTTGTTCGCGTAATTATGATGTTTATTCGCCGCTGAGTTTGCTACCGCACGCCATATGCGCCTTGCTCTTCTGACTTTTCTTGTGCTCATCGCCTTTGCGGGGAATTCCGTTTTGGCGCGATTGGCTTTGAGTGGTGAAGACATTGGGCCTTGGGGATTTTCTCTGTTGCGCTTTGTCTCCGGAGCCTTTGTTTTACTTTGCCTCTCACGCCCCAAAACGAGTTGGGCTGCAGGCAGTTGGGCAGGCGCCTTTGCGCTCTGTGGATATGGCGTCTTTTTTTCCTTCGCCTATTTGGAGCTGGCGACGGGCACAGGCGCTTTGTTACTATTTGCAAGCGTCCAAATCACTATGTTGGCTGTCGCTTTTTCACGCGGGGAAAGACTATCCGCCTTTCAATATTTAGGATTGGGCTTGGCCAGCGGAGGTTTAATCTATCTCTTGGCACCAGGGATAGAAGCCCCCTCCCTCACCGGTGCAACTTTGATGATCCTGTCCGGAATGGGGTGGGGAATCTATTCGATTTTAGGAAAAGGAGCCGGTCAAGCACTGGCACGAACAACTGGTAATTTTTCTCGCGCCGCCATTCTGCTTGGCCTCATGACACCCCTTATTCTTTGGGGTTTACCCGAAGCAAAACCGGGTGGATTAGGCATTTCGCTGGCCATTTTATCAGGGACCGTAACCTCCGCTCTGGGTTACGCTTTATGGTATAGCGTTTTGAAAGACCTGACCGTGACGACCGCCTCCATCTCCCAGCTTTCAGTTCCCGTGATTGCCGCAATTGGAGGCGCTCTCTTCGTCTTTGAGCCCGTGACCTTACCCTTTGCTATCTCTTGCGCGGTCGTTTTACTGGGCGTCGGTTTGGCGACAATTAAACGGCCTTCCCATCCTGACGACC
>CAYZGF010000015.1:0-11748 GCA_964477595.1 uncultured Algimonas sp. | reverse complement strand
CCTTCCCATCCTGACGACCAAGGGTCCGGTTGACCACATCCTCGCCACTTGCCCGTCGGCCGACAGCGCTGACTTCATCTCCAAATAACTCTTCCGGTGACACTAATTCCCGTTCCCCATTAGGATCGGAGTAAAATCCCATCACAGGCGAGCCTTGCGCATAGCCTAACAGACGACGCAGTTCCGGCGTAAAGTCTTTTGCGATTTCCGGCGGACAGGACAGATACATATTTTCCTGCTGGCGAAGCCACCCCAAAGTATAATGAAGCAAGACACCAAGGCGGGGGCTGTCGGTCGAGTTTGGCCCGCCGCCGTGAATAACCGTCCCGTTATAAACGAGAATAGAACCCGCTTTCATTTCGGCGCTGGCGATTTCATGCGGCTGAGCTTGGCGTTTTGCGTCCCATGTTGCACTGCCGGGAACAACACGAGTTGCGCCATTTTCATGGGTGAAATCTGTCACCGCGATCATCGTCCCAAGCTGGGTTTCAATGCGGCGGGGGATATGACCACCCCATAATCCGCGGTCTCGGTGCAAGATTTGAGACCCTTCGCCCGGCGCAATATTAACCGCTTGTGTGAGTGAGAGCTGAACCGTCGGCGAAAATTTCCCCAGCAGGCCTTCCGCGATTTCCAAAAGCTGCGGATTGGTGGCAAGCCTGCGACAGATTTCGGATCGCGCGATCAGCGCACCAATTCGTGTCGTTGAGAAGCCGGAAAAGCTGTCCTGCCCTTGCGCTGCATTATCTAACAATGGCGCAAGTTCATTCGCAAATTGAGCCGTCTCCGAAGGAGATAAAATCGCATCAATAATGACGGCCCCGTCCCGTTCAATAATCTCCAGAACATCGGAGCTGGACGTCTTGGTCGTGACATGGGTGAGCTGTGGCATAGATCCAGCTTAGTACTACCGGATGATTTTGGCCAGACCCGACAGGTTTGATCCGCTCATTCAGCAAAACTCGAGACTATTGAGAGACGTCCAGCCGATCTAGTCTCGATTTCAACGCTGCCGCAAATTTCTGCGCGCCTTCATTCTCACCGCCCTCACCTTTGGCATGGGGCAGATAGAGATAAGGTTCGATACATTCGAGCTCGATTAATTTCAGGGTCCCGTCATCTCCGCGCAAAAGATCAACCCGGGCATAAAGCGGGGTTTCGTCCAGCACATCTAAGATATCTCTGGCGCGATCCCGTTCCTTTTGCGTAGGTGTATAGGTCTCCTCTGCCCCGCCATAAATCGACTGAATGCGGTAATCGCCTGCCTTGGGTGTTTTGCGCGCAGCGTGAGAAAAGCGCCCACCAAAATAGAGAAATGAATATTCGCCTTCTTCCGTTACGCTGGAGAGGAAGGGTTGTATCAACGCGCCTTCAGGCGGAAGCGTCTCTGCGGCCGGGAAAGGATCGCCCTTTTTATGCAAGACCTGACGCCAGGCCCCGCCGCCGACTTTTGGTTTAATCACGAGTGTCTGACAGTCCAATTCTTCAAAAGCCCGGGCGACATTTCTTTCCGTGACATGCTCAACGGTCAATGTGCGGATCACAGGCGCGCCGCGCATGGCCAGCTCATCCAAATAGGACTTATCGGCGTTCCATTTCAAAATATTAAAACTGTTAAAAACGGGCGTGATGTTTTCCGCTTTTGCAATTTCGGTCAGAAAAGCCTCTTCATTGCCTTCGAAATAGTCCCAGACCATCAGCGGCAGAATCGCAGCAAACTCACCAGCGCGTTCGGCACTCTCCCGCCAGCGCACTTCAACCAACTCCATCCCCTGCGCAGCAAAGGCAGGCGTCAGTTTGCCGACCTCTTCAATCAGCTCGAATCTATCGGGTCGCGCATTTTCCGCGCTGGGCAATAGATTATCAGAAATGAGGAGTGCGACTTTTTTCATAGTAGTTGCCGCGCTAATACCTTACGGCAGTCGGCGCAATTCTAATTTGATATGACGGACCCTCCCCATGGCAAAAGACATAGACGTCCTCGGCATTGGCAATGCGATTATGGATATTATCGCGCCCGTAGCTGATGGATTCCTTTCGGCGCAAAATATCGAACGCGGATCCATGACGCTGATTGATGAACCGCGCGCTCTGTCCCTCAACGACGCACTGAAATCCGTCAGCGAGTTACGCGAAATCGCAGGCGGGTCCGCGGCCAATACGATGGTCGGCATAGCCGGATTGGGCGTCCGGGCCGCCTATGTCAGCAAGATCGGTCGCGACGGCGTTGGCGACCGTTTGATCTCAGGCTACCAAGATGCGGGCGTTCAGTTTGAAACTCCGCAATCAAAAAGTGGGGCGGCATCAGGGCGATGTATGATTGCGGTCACACCGGACGGCCAGCGCTCTATGAGCACGTTTTTGGGTGCCAATACGGAATTTGGCATTGCGGATATTTCCAAAGCGCAAATTTCCCGTGCCAAAACAATATATCTGGAGGGCTATCTCTTTGATAGTGACGACCAAAAAGCCGCCTATGTGCGGGCCGCCGAATATGCGCAGGCCGCAGGCGGTAAAGTCGCTCTAACCCTCTCTGACAGTTTTTGCGTCGCGCGCCACCGCGCAGGCTTTCGCCAATTGGCGGAACATCAAACTGACATTCTTTTCGCCAATGAGGATGAGCTATTGGCGCTGTTTGAAACAGATCGTTTGGACACGGCGCTGGATGCGCTGGCCGGGATGCGGCCTGTCGTCTGTGTGACACGGGGCGAAAAAGGCTCAGTTATCCAAACCGACACACGTCGTCACCTCGTCCCCGCCGCTCCCATTGAGAAAATTATCGATACGACAGGCGCGGGCGATCAATATGCAGCCGGTGTCTTAGCAGGTCGGGCGATGGGCATGGACTGGGCGGATGCCGGGTATTTGGGCTCATTGGCTGCAGCAGAGGTTATTCAACATTTTGGCGCTCGCCCCGAGACACCCATTCACCAAATTGCAGCTTTTGGAGCTTAGCGATTTTGCTTTCTAGCCAGCCTATGAGCCGCACCTAATTCAGCCGCATATTGAGACCGGTCACGGACATTCTCCAAAACGGAAATCGCTTTCAAAATCTCTTTCTTGCGCGGACGTTCCGGGTCTTCTTCATTCAACTCAACTATCGATTGGCGAGAGAGGTCACGATAGAGATCAGAGAGTTCCAATCCTTTTTGAGTTAGCCCATATACAATTGAACGCGCATCACGCGGATTTTCTTCGGCCTTGACCAGGCCTCTTTCTATCAGCCAGCGGGTTGAACGGGTGACGGTCGCCGGGTCATAGCTCAAAAGCCTTGAAATGCGGGAGCCTTTCACTGGGTCGGCAAAATGCGCGATTGTCATTAGGGTTCGCAATTCACGCAAGGGCGCATCAGCGAATTCACCCAATTCAGGCACAACACGCGCTTTAAAATATTTCAGATAATTTGATGAAATTTGCGCAGCCAGAATCTGAAAGGCTATATCGGCATATTCAGATATATCATCGCGGTATCGCGGTGTGGTGGGGGGTTTTGACACAATGAAATCCTGGGGGACGGATGAATGAATAACTTACATATAGAAGTGTCACTAAGGCGTAAACGGCCTTGCGAAATTGTAATATAGATGTCTGTTCTATTCAGACCTGGTTAAAGCGAATCCCGCTAAGGATGTTTCATTATGAAAAAGCTCATCCTCCCAATCCTTCTAGCCACAACCGCGTTAGGCACTGCTGCGGCGCAATCCGCAAAGACAGCGCCCGGACAATCGGCCAAAACGCAATATTCCGCTCCTTTTACAGATCCAACCAATGTGAGGGCGGATTTGGCGCGGATTGATGCGTCCATGAATGCAACGTTCAGTTTCCAAGGTGACTTTAGACAAGTCGCGCCCAATGGCGCTGTGTCAAAAGGGAAGATTTGGTTGCAGCGTCCCGGCAAAGTTCGATTTGAATATGATGCACCAAGCCCCTTATTGATTGTGTCTAACGGTGTGACCCTGGTCCAAAATGACCGCCAGCTGGAAACCTTTGATAGGGTTCCCCTATCCGCCACGCCGCTAAATTACTTTCTAAAAGAAAATATCAATCTGGCGGAAGACACAGAAGTGACGGCTTTGCAAAAATTGCCGGGCCAGTGGATCGTCACGGCCCGTGACGGGTCAGGGCAACAAGAAGGTGCCATTACGCTCGTCTTTGATTCTGAAACCCTCGCACTGCAGACTTGGATAATCGCGGATGATTTCGGCGGCGCGACACGTGTGTCACTCTCCAATCTGCAATATAATGGCCGGATTGATCCACGGAAATTTGTCCTGCGCGAAGATAGTCGCCGTGAACGCCGCCGATAATTAAAAACACCAACAAGGGCTTTTAACCTGTGGCGGGGGCGTCTATCCCCGCCCTATGAAAATCAAAGTCGCCACCTGGAACATCAACTCCGTCCGCCTGCGGATTGATCAAGTCATTCAATTCCTCAATGAGCAACAGCCTGATGTGCTGGGCCTGCAGGAAATCAAATGTGTGGAAGAACAATTTCCTTACGACGCCTTCCGCGAGATCGGCTATGATCATATCGAGGTCAAAGGCCAAAAAGGATATCACGGGGCAGCGACAGTCTCGAAACTTCCCATGGAGCGCCTACCGACCAGTTTCTGTCCGCTGGATCACGCCCGCCATGTCTCAACCCGCGTAATTGCCGGCGACCAGGATTTCGAATTTCACAATTTTTATGTGCCGGCCGGCGGGGATGTCGCCGATCCCGAAGTGAACGATAAATTCAAACATAAACTCGATTTCTTGGAAAATATGCGGTGCTATTTCGCGGAACGCTTTGCCAAAGGTGATGACCAACAAATCCTCGTCGGTGATTTTAATATCGCCCCGCATGAACATGATGTCTGGAGCCATAAGCAGCTTTTGAAAGTTGTGTCTCACACGCCGCAAGAAGTCGAAATTCTAGAGACACTCCGCAAGACGCATGATTTCACGGACACCTCCCGTCTCTTCGCAGGTGAGGAGGAAAAGCTCTATAGTTGGTGGTCTTACCGCGCACGCGACGTGATGAAATCAAATCGCGGACGACGGCTCGATCATATCTGGGTTAGCCCGGCTCTGAAGCCAAGCGTCGAAGCTATGGGCAAGGATGGACATGAAATCCATGTGCCCTGCCGAACCTGGCACGCCAAACCGTCAGATCATGTGCCGATGACTCAGATTCTGGATTTGTCTGTGAGCTAAACGCCTACCTGCGTGGACAGCGCAATCAGCGCTTGCGCACCGAAATAAAGCGGCGTGATGGCCAGTGCATTTTTCGGGCTTGGCGAGACAAAACGGTCGCGGCCCACAAAAACATCTGAGACCGCAAATAAAACCGCCCCAATCATCGCCAGCAATAAAGGTCCGTCCATTGGCAAGCGCAGCGCGTTGAGGACCATGATTAAAATGATGAAAAAATAGACGGAAACAGGAATGCGCATCGATTTTGGCAAATGCGGTTTCAGCCAAGAATAAACTGCAAATCCCACAAAAATAGCGAGGCCGGTCGCGATGAAATCCATTCCCGACAGCCCATCACGCGGCACCGTCACGAAAGCCGCAAGATAGGCAAAGTGACCCAGCGCGAAAGCGATCATCCCCGCGAGGAACAAACTTTGCGATTTGCGAGACAGTAAAAACACGTCTCCAAAGGCGCAGGCGACCAAGCCGAGCAAAACCAATTGTCCGTAGAGAGTCGACGCGACGCCCATGATCAAAGCGATAGCCATAAATCCCAGAGCGGCGGCGGGTTTCAAAACCCGCTGGGCGACCCGCTTTTCCATGACCTCAGCCGCGGTCAGAGCCGCCACCAAGACAGCATATAAACTTAAAACATAGACCATCATTGACGCGGCGGATGAAGCCCAACTAATGGGCCAAGGACGCTGAGCACTTCCATGATTGCACCGCGTTCTTTTCCTTCAGGAATGCCGCCGAGCAGGCCGCGTGTGAGGTCCGGCACATGCCCCATCGGATCGCCATTTTGGCGGAAGACATAATGATTAAACAGGTTTGACCAAACCCCCCGCGCATTCTCATCAAGGCGATCAAAACACAGCATCGCAATCGCCAAGGCCGCATAGGGTGTATCCAGGCGCGGCCGTTGCGGCAGAAACCAATAATTGACGAGCATATTGAGCGGCGCCGTCGCACGAATATGGTGCCACCATCCATAAGGAATAAAGATCGCATCGCCCGCCTTTAACGTCACAGATATCTTGGCCTCCAGCGCTGTCTCAAACCCCGGGTGTTTTTCAAAGTCGGGATTATCCAAATCCGCAAGGCTAACAATTGCGCCGCCCGGTGCGGTCTCTAACGGTCCCGGATAAAGATTGGGAAGCTGTTCTGGCGGGAAAAGTGTGACCTCTCGCTCGCCCAGCAGAACACAGGCAATATTCTGCGATTGATCCATATGGGTTTGGACGGTCGTCGGTGTGCCGATCCAGGCCCGCGGCGTGACCGACCCATCGAGCAGAGGCATAGGGTGATCCCGGGCGAAATCGGGCATGTGCTTATCCAAAGGAATGGACTGAATATAAGCGCCGTCAGGATGGGGACCGGACGTCAGTCGGTCCAAAGCTGAGCTAAGTGTTTCACCGATCTGATCGTAATTTTGTCCGCGCAGGTCGGGCGCATAATGAAACTTTCCGCCCGTGCCGGATTGACCGAGAAGCGTCCCTTGCATCGCGCCGCTGTCATAAGACTTCAGGCTTTCGAAAAGCGCCTCTGCCGATTGCCCTATACCCGGCCAATGCGAGACCAACCCTCTCATCACGACGGGCTCTCCGCCGGTGAGAATTGTCTCTTCAAATATTGAGCGGTTGGGGGCGTCTATTTCGCGGACGGGTCGGCCCATTTAAAACCCCAATAAAATGCCGCGACTTACATCGCCAAAGAATATCCGCCCGGCTGCGTTAGCAGTAAGGTTGCCTCACCTTTTACGGGCTCAATCTTTTGACGCAAGCGGTAGACATGGGTTTCGAGCGTATGGGTCGTCACGCCGGAATTATATCCCCAGACCTCTTCCAATAATTCATCCCGCGCGACGGCTTTACCACCGGCCCGGTAGAGATATTTCAAAATATTCGTTTCTTTTTCTGTCAGACGGATATCCCGCACGGGACGCCCGCTAGGATCTTCGGGTGGAGTCAATTTCTTGGCCGCAGGTTTAAAGCTGTAAGGACCGACGGAGAAAACTGCATCTTCTGACTGTTCAAATGTCCGCAAATGCGCCCGCAACCGCGCCAGCAAAACGCCAAAGCGGAACGGCTTGGTTACATAATCATTCGCCCCGGAATTCAGCCCAAGAATTTCAGACGCTTCGCCCGTATTTCCCGTCAACATCACAATAGGGGTCGCAATACCGGCAGCGCGCATTAATTGGGCGACTTCCGTGCCTTGCATATCCGGCATGTCGACATCGAGAATGATCATGTCGAAGGTTTCAGACTTCGCCAATGCGAGCCCTTCAGTACCGGAGCCGACATCTTTTGTTTCGAACTCATCATAAAGTGCGAATTGCGCAACCAACTCGCTACGCAACAACTCATCATCATCGACAAGCAAAACACGTTTCTTGACAGCCATGGTCTATTCCCTTCTGGTGTACCGAACAGGTGTTCGGTGTCCAACTTGGCGCGCATATGCGCGTCTCTCTCACCTTATGCTAATAACGGATTATCCCGAATGCATCACAAAAATGCGATTATATGCGTGAACAGATTGTCATAAACACCACCGCCCGACGGTTAAGCTACGGGAAACTGGACCTGCCCTGCCGAATTGGGACCGCAGGTGCCATCGCCATGCAAGATGGTCGCGAAGGTGATGCGAAGACGCCTTTGGGGCAATATCGCCTTCGCTTTGGTCTCTACCGCGCGGATCGTTTGCCGCGACCGCGGAGTGATTTGACCTTCCGGCCTTTGCGTCAAGACGATGGCTGGTGCGATGCGCCGGATGATCCCGCCTATAATCGGTTCATTCGCCTGCCCTATCCGGCCAAAGAAAAACAGGTGAGCCATGAGACACTCTGGCGTGAAGACGGAGCCTATGACATTATTATAGTCATGAGCCATAATGACAGCCCGCCTGTCCCAAATCTCGGCAGCGCGGTCTTCATCCACATCGCCCAACCCGATGACAGAAACACGCTCGGCTGCATCGCCTTAGAGCCGGAGGCGATGGTGAAATTACTACCCAAATTGAAAATGGGCATGACAATTCAGATTCAGGAATAATCCCGCGCTCCAAACAACGCTGAGCCGACCCTTACGCTTGTTGCGCCCATCTCTGCGGCGATTTCGTAATCACCGCTCATCCCCATGGAGAGTTTTTCGACACCATTATCGCGTGCCAGATTTGAGAGCAGCCAAAAATGCGGACTGGCGGCCTCATTCATCGGCGGGATGCACATCAGGCCTTCCGGTTCGAGAGAATAAGTTTCGCGCATGAGCTTTAAAAAGGCGGGGAGGTCCGCAGGCAGAACGCCGGATTTTTGCGCTTCCGCACCTGTATTAACCTGCACATAAAGACGCGGCATCCGACCGTCATCTCCGACCGCCTTGATCAGAGCTTTCAGCAATTTCTCACGGTCAACGGTCTCAATAACGTCAAACAACGCCACTGCATCGGCAGCCTTGTTCGTTTGCAAGGGACCGATCAGGCGAAGTTCCAAATCGCCGCGATGATCGGCAAAAGTCTTACCCCATCTCTCTTGGGCTTCCTGCACGCGGTTCTCCCCAAAAATCCGCTGTCCGGTTTTCAGCATAGCAGCGATGCGTTTGTCGGGCTGGACCTTTGACACAGCGACAAGATCTGCCGCAGGCTTGCCCGCCCGCTTTGACGCCGCCGTTAATTTGGCTAGGACAGTTTCATGTTGATTGGAAATTTCTGACATGGCCGCCTCCTATTCTGAAGTCAGCGAAAAGAAAAGTGTGCTTGGACGTGTGGCCGCAGAATTACGCGCAAACGGGCCAGCGTGTCGTCTCTCTCCGCTTGTCTTTATGACGGACCCGAACCGCGTTGACGACCTCATTGAAAGTGTGAAACGCCTGCCCGCTGGCTGTGCCGTCATCTATCGCCATTTCGGCGACCCCAAAGACGCAGTAGCTTTGCGAGACCTCACTACGCGTCAAAACCGTCAATATCTTATCGGAAATGATCCGGAGCTGGCAGAGCAAGTGGGCGCGGATGGCGTACATTTTTCAAGAGATGCGTCCCTCACCGGACCCATAAAATGGCGGGCCAAACATCCAGACTGGATACTCACCATGGCGGGGCTGAAAGACGGGGCCTATCTCGCGCCGCTGGACAGTCTTGATGCGCTTTTTATCTCCAGCATTTTCCCAAGCCGCAGCCCCTCTGCCGGAACGCCGATCGGCGTCGACGCGTTACAAGAGAGATGTGCGAGGCTGCCCGTTCCGATCTATGCCTTGGGCGGCGTAACGGCGGGCACGGCCCCTCACCTCATTAGAAGCAGGGCGACGGGCCTCGCCGCGATAGAAGGATTGACCATGATCGTCGAAAAAGAAGACACACCGCAAGGCCACCGCTTTGTCATTAAGACAGAATCCGGTGAAGCGGAACTGACTTTGGTGCGCACGGGAGACGGCGTTTTTAACGCCAATCACACTTTCACGCCGACGGAGTTGCGCGGACAAGGCGTCGCCGGAAAACTCTATGACGCCATGGTCGCGGATGCGATCGAGGCGGGCTATAAAATCATCCCCGGCTGCCCCTATGTCGAAGTGAAGTTCAAGCGAAACCCGGAAGGCCGGGCTGCGGTTGGAACTGTTTGAGGCTTATTCTTTGGGTTGCGGTAAATTCCATTACCCGCCAAAGAACCTATGCGCGTAAAAGACCTTGAGACATCTAATCATATGCTATCTATCAAATCTTCAATACCACTCCTCTTTGCATTCTGTCTGGGAACAATGGTGCCGATGACAGTCACAGCGCAGACACCCGCCGACTTGAAAAACCAATTATTATTAAAACTGGAAAACGGCCAAAATGATGAAGCACTCTTACTGACGGAGGCGCTCTATGAGACTTCAATAAAGGTCAATGATAGATCTCAATCGGGTTATGCAGCCTATGCCAAAGCTCAAATCTATAGTTTGCAAAACCTGACTCTGGAGGCTGCCAAAGCCTATGAGCAGTGCGGCAAAGAATATGCGAAAGCGGGAAGTGCTGCGCAATCCTTACAATGTCAATATCAATCCGGCCTCGCTTTTTCCGATGCGGGTAAAGACGCCTCCGCAGTAGACGTTTTAGAAAGTGCCGCCAAAGAATTAGAGAAAATTGGTCAGGCTAAATCCGCTCTAGCCGCAAACACTTATGCGACATTGGCGAAAGTTATGCTTCCGTCAAAATTGGAAAGTCGGCAGGGCGCAAAAAACAAACGGCTCGCGACTATTGAATATGCAGAAAAAGCTATGCGAGCGCTCGAGGCAACCGGCCAAGACAATACACTGCTTTATACATCCATGTCGTTCCAAAAGGGCGTCGCATATGAACATATGCAAGATTATGAAGCGGCAAAATCCGCCTATAAGAACACACTGAAACTCACAAAATCTCGGCCGGACACACCCGAAGATTTCCAACAATTTCTGGAAACCCGATACAGCATCGTCAACTATCAAACGAAAGACAAAGCTGACCGGGAGCGGCTTCCGGCTTTTGACCGCGCTGGGAATGAAATAGAGCTGGAGTGGAAGAAAAAGCGCAGAGTCCAAATTCCACGCATTGACAACAGCAGCTATGTAGACGGTGCGTCCGCCACTATTCGGATAACGCTTGATGCTGAGGGTAAGGTTTCAGACGTCATCGTCTTGGAGTCCGCACCCAATGAAAAATACGGTGAAGCTCTCTCAAAAGCTGCCAAAAAGTGGGCTTTTACACCACCCGAAGGATTGTCAGGCCTGGACGTCGCCCCGTTTGAATATGGCATGACATTCTCGGTCAGGCGGCGGTAGATGTAAGGGTGGTTCGCGTGATATTCGGCGCTTAAATTTCCTCTACCTACTCCGCAATCAAAATACGGTAGGCATCATCCAACCCCACAATATCAACGCTTTGATCAAGCGCGCCATCGCCGTCTAAATCAGCCGGGCTGTTTTGTGTGACGAGGAGGCCGACGGGGTTTAATTTCATATCGGTGACGATGCCACCGGACATGCCGACCGTCACGGCCTCGCCAAAAATTCCGGCATCTTCACGGGGATCAAACACGACAACCCATGTCCCGGTTTGGTAACCCTCGGACCCGCTCTCGGTTCTATGAAAATGGACCTCTCCCTGTCTGAGGGTCGGCTTATCACTCCCCCCGGGATAGCCGAGTATATAAACATCCATGCCGACTTTTGGACTTTGGAGTGTGGAGCAAGACCACTTTTTTCCGTACCAGACCGCGTCAATAATACCGGGGGCGCGAACCACCTGTTGCGAGATAAAGTCAGGTGCGTCGAGCTCCATCGCCTCATGCACATGATCGGCGGTGAACCACCCCCCGCAATATTTCCAATAGGTCCCATAAGACGTATCACTGACACCCCGACGGACATCGAATAGCTCGACGATTTGTGTTTCACTCGCCGCAATCTCGCTCGTCTTTTTACGCGTCACCCAAGCAAATAAAATCGCGCCCAAAATAATGGACATCAAAACAATCCAGAACATCCAGCGCAGGGTCAGGGTGATTTTCGTATCCAGCTCATCCTTTATGCCGTCACGAAGATCGATACGCATGAA
>CAYZGF010000014.1:342-21449 GCA_964477595.1 uncultured Algimonas sp. | reverse complement strand
ATCAATGGCAGTGCTATCGGCATATATGGTGTCAATCCGACGGGGCCGATGGATGAGTTCACGCCTTTAGAAAATGATGGCAGCTTCGCACAAAAACTCTGCTTGGATTGGGAAGCGGAAGCCGAAAAATTACGCAGCCTTGAGACAAGGGTTGTCACCTTGCGGATCGGCATGGTTTTGGATCGTGACGGTGGTGCATTGGCGCAACTCCTAACACCAACTGAGCTGGGCGGCGGCGCAAAATTCGCGCGGGGTAAAATGATGATGAGCTGGATCATGCGCGACGATCTGGTCAGGATGATCCAATTCGCTGCCCAAATGCCGCAAATTGACGGACCGTTAAATGGGACTGCTCCAACCCCCGTTCCTAATCAAGACTTCACCAAGGCCGTTGCCAAAGCCCTTTATAGACCGAGTTGGGTCAGCGTTCCGCCTATTTTCATCAAACTCATGGGTGGTTTAGGTCGAGAAATTCTCTTGGCCGATCAAGATATTCGTCCCCAAAAAGCCCTCGCAAATGGCTTCAGGTTTTTAGATCCCGAGATTGGACCGGCTTTACAAGCTCATCTCCGCCCAACTCCATTCGATCTTAATAAAAGCGAAGACCGCGCATTATGTCCGGCACACTGAAAAAACTACTAACAGAGGGGCCAAAGCCCGTCTGGATTCGGTATCTGCTTATCCTCGGCACGGTGACGTTGTTGACACGGCTGGTCTTGGATTCCAGCTTTGCGACGACATCCTTCTTTTACTGCCTCGTTCCCTATGTGATTGGGATCATTCTTTATATTTTCATCCCCCAGCCCAATGGGTGGAGCCGGACAAAGCGGATTGGACGGCACTTGCTGGCGACAATTATTGTGATGTTGGCGAGTTCTGCACTTTTATTTGAGGGCTTTATCTGCGTCATCATGGCGGCGCCGATTTATATATTTTTTGCAATGCTCGCCATTGCCCTCACCCCTCACAAAGCTGATCCTGATCGTTTCAAAAAATCAGACGTTTTTCGCGCAAGCTTTGTCCCGCTCGCCGTAATAATTGTCTCCGTCGAAGGTCTGACAGACACGACAAGTTTCCCGCGTGAGGAAGTCATAACGCGGACACATATTTTGACCCTTACGCCGGAACAAATTCACGCCAACCTTGCGCGTCCGGTACATTTGGACGCCAAACGCAGCGCGTTTCTCTCCATCTTCCCATTGCCGGATCGGGTGGACGCGCCAAATTTTGCGCAAGGCGAAACGCATACGGCTTATTTTACCTATCGCCGCTGGGGTTTTACAAACGTCCATAAAGGCGAGACCCGACTTCACATGAAGACAGTCAAACCGCTTTTGATTGAAACGGTGGTCACGAAAGATACGAGCTATTTCTCGCATTACCTCACCGTGCATGGAACAAAAATCCAGATGGTACCGCAAGCGGACGGCACAACGGAAGTCAGCCTGACGATCCGCTACCGTAGAGAGCTGGACCCTGCTTGGTATTTTGGCCCGATGCAAAGACGCGCCATGCGCGAAAGCGCAGATTATCTGCTAGCCAATATTATTGGGAAAGCGCCGGAAGATGCGTGATATTAGAGAGCGTATAAATGAGAGCAAGGGCGCAAATGCCGCCGATGGCGAACTCGCTTGGGCACCCGCTAAATCCCTCTGGTTCACGAGCCATCTCCTTTTTTGGCTGAGTGTAGGTTTTACCCAATTCAGTCTTGGGGCATGTCTCTCATTTTTGGGACTTTCAATCCTCATCCTGTGTGGTGGCCATAGTCTCGGCATGCACCGCAAACTCATCCATGATAGTTTTGACTGTCCCCTCTGGCTCGCGCGCTTCGGGGCTTATTTAGGCACGCTGGTCGGACTGGGCGGTCCGTTCACGATGATGCGGGCGCATGACCTTCGCGATTGGGCACAGCGCCAAACGAACTGCCACCCCTTCTTTTCTCAGCACAATTCCATCGCGCGAGATTGGTGGCTGCAGACCCATTTAAAGCTGAAACTAAAAACAGGACCTGCCCTCATATTCCCGGAAAAATTGACCGGAGATCCTTTTATGATCTTCCTACAAAGAACGGTTTGGTTGCAGCAAATTCCGGTGGCTCTCGCCCTCTATTATTTCGGTGATTGGGGATGGGTCGCGTGGGGCATCAGCGGACGGATCGTCATTTCCATCACCGGTCACTGGTTGATCGGATGGTTCGCGCATAATCACGGGCCACGCAGCTTCAATGTCCCAACCCATGGTGTTCAAGGTCACAATGTCCCCGGCCCGGCATCTCTATTTGGCTTCATCACTTTCGGGGAATGTTGGCACAATAATCATCATGCCTTCCCTGAAAGCGCGAAGCTGGGACTGCATAAAAATGAGTTTGATCCGGGATGGTGGATTTTGCGTGGTTTGGAAAAACTTGGTCTCGTCAGGAAACTCATCACACCTGCAGACATTCCACCCGAACAACATCACGCAGAGCCCCTCTTCCCAACGTCTGAAAAACATGGCACATCCTCCGATCAAGGAGAACAAAGATGGAACCCATTATCGAGTTTTCAGGCGCGTCAATCACGCTGACCGAGATTCTCTTAGCTGCACTTTTGGTCTTAGGGACTATTCTTTTAACCGCATGGGCTATGCGCAGCGGGCGATCCAAAGAAGCCGAAAAATTGAAACGGCACCTCACGGAGATGCGTGAGGAACAGTCCCGGTTACAGGGCCGCTTAGCGCAATTTGCAGAAGACAGCGAACGCCGTGATGCCAATTTTGCCGAAGTGTTAGACGCCCGCCTTACAGGCGTCTCAGATCGTGTCGGGAAGTCGCTGGAACATGTTCACGCCCGCAATAGTGAAAACCTGACCAAACTCCATGAACGTCTAGGTCTGATCGACCAAGCCCAATCCAATATCAAAGCCTTAGCGGGTGAGGTCTCCGGGTTGCAGTCTGTTCTGTCGAACAAGCAGGCGCGGGGAGCCTTTGGTGAAAAGCAAATGCAGGATTTGATCCGTGCCTTTTTGCCCGCGCGGGCTTTCACATTTCAACATACCTTATCCAACAATACGCGCGTTGACGCCCTCATCCACATGCCGGATGGGCACGGCGATGTGGCGGTCGACAGTAAGTTTCCTATGGAAAGTTGGCGACGCATGATCGATGCGGAAGGGTCATATGAAGCGGAGGGCGCAAAACGTGATTTTCGCAGTGATATGATGAAACATATCAAAGACATTTCACGCAAATATTTAATTGAAGGTGAGACCTATGAGCTGGCGCTTTTATTCTTACCTTCAGATGCAATTTTCGCCGAACTTCACAACACATTTGACGCTGTTGTGGACAAAGGATTTTCAGAACGGGTCGTTATCGTCTCGCCCACGACTTTCATGGCGACATTACACACCATGCAGGCCGTGATGAATGATGCGGAAATTCAAAAGAATGCCGCCCTGATCAAACGCGAAGTCTCTGTGATGGCAGGGGATGTTGCCCGGTTGGACGAACGTGTCGCGCGGCTGCAAAAACACTTTCGTTTGGCTGATAAGGACATGTCTGACATTCAAATCTCTTCGCGAAAAATCAGCTCGCGCGCCAAAAAGATCGGCAATGTTGATTTCGAAACTGATGCGATTGAGGATGATCTACCCACATTAAAGCTGGTCTCTGAGGGAGATAGCTAATGTATTATGGCGGACGATTATTCAAACTCGTTGAGAGCTCTGACACCTCGCAAACGGGAAAAGATACAATATTCAAATATGAGCAAGACGGAGACATGGTCACGGCGACTTACTCCGGTGGACAAATTCGATTTGGGCAAATTATTGGCCGGGTCGACCCTGATGGAATGTTGGATATGCGATACCAGCACTTCGATCGAGACGGCGAGTTGATGACCGGTTATTGCAAAACCACACCGGAAGTCCTCCCCGGAGGAAAAATACGTCTACATGAGCGGTGGCGCTGGACTTGTGGTCACCGCGCCAAAGGCCGCAGTATATTGGAAGAAATCTAATCCACCGAGGGCGCGATGAGACTCTCCACTTTGGAATGCTCAATCACATGTGCTGCGAGATCGAATAGGATTTTAAACACGACAAGCAACACTAGCGTTGCCACGCCCTGCCCGGCGGCGAGCGCAGCAAATCCGCTTAGAATAATCACGATATGCAAAAGGACGATCCGCGAATAAGGGATGAACATTTGAGCGTTTGGCGAGCGTGATTTGAACTCAGCTTTACCAAAAAAATTGACCATCATGGATACAATGTGACTAAGCGTCAGGCCGAGCAAAGACCAAAACAAAACCGGACTTAAAAGCGCCGGGAGTATCTCGCCGAAATTGGGCAACGTTCTGTAAGTCGAGAGAAGAAAGAAATAATGTCCGAAGCAGAACATACCGTAATGGAACGCGAAAAAGACCGCGAGATAGATGAGGCCACCCTTTGAGGGTGGGCGTGATCCATGCCCACCGGTGCAAGCCAAGATTTTTGGGATATTAAGTAAACCTATGATCACATTCTCTAACCAATAGAGAAATACAATGGTCCCGGCGTCCCACCCGAATTTAAGAACACCCACCAGCGGAATAAGGTTCATGGCTATCAAGGCGATGATCGCTGGCGTGAAACGGAACTCTGAAAATAACGTTCTCATAAATAGCTAAATTCCAGCTTCTGCCGCAGCTGTCACGAAATAATTAAAACGGACGACGGCTTCTCATCGCAGCAGTGATTGTCCCGTCATCCAAATAATCCAGCTCCCCACCCACAGGCACACCATGGGCGAGACGGGAGATTTTCACCCCTGTCGGCTCTAAATGGTCGGTGATGTAATGGGCTGTCGTTTGTCCATCGACGGTCGCATTCATCGCCAGAATGACTTCTGCCACATTCCCTTCACCCGCTCGGCGGATAAGGCTCGCAATGTTCAAATCCTCCGGGCGGACACCGTCCAGAGCGGATAGGGTGCCGCCCAAGACATGGTAATAGCCGCGAAAGGCTCCGGCCCGTTCCATTGCCCAGAGGTCGGACACATCTTGCACCACACAAATCGTTGTCAGGTCGCGCGTCGGCGTTGCGCAAATATGGCACGGATTAGATGAATCAACATTGCCGCAAATCGTACAGGTCGAGATACGCTCAGCAGCCTCACCCATTGCATGGGCCAAAGGCGTCATCAACGCATCAGGTTTTTTCAACAACGCCAAGGCTGCGCGACGCGCAGAGCGAGGACCGAGGCCCGGCAGTTTAGACAGCAGGCTGATTAATCGGTCTATTTCGGGACTGACTGAACGGTTCGGCATAAAACGGATATAAGGCGTTTTGGGCGCAAGGCCAGCACCTAAACATCAAGACATCGACGCAAATCTAATTCGCACTGATTGCAGCTGATTTCGGTCCACGCGGGTCAGCGGCCCCGGCAATATATCCGTCAGACGTTCTCCCGACAGAGTTCACGCGGCCCAGTATCGTTTTATCGATTTCACCGCGTGACGTTTTTGGAAAGACATGTCCCATTTCTTCCAGAATCCGGATCGTATCCGCATTGATGACGGGTTCAGCATATATGTAATCCGGCAGCCATTGATGATGAATTCGGCCGCGATGTGTCGCCTCAGCAAGGTTCATTTCCCATTCCATGACATTTAATGCGACCTGCAAGACAGACGTTATGATCGTCGATCCGCCCGGTGACCCTGTGGCTAAAATGACCTCTCCGTCTTTGATAACAAACATCGGCGTCATTGAAGATAAGGGACGTTTGCGGGGTTCAAT
Source organism: uncultured Algimonas sp. (assembly GCA_964477595.1). Classification (GTDB taxonomy): domain Bacteria; phylum Pseudomonadota; class Alphaproteobacteria; order Caulobacterales; family Maricaulaceae; genus Litorimonas. Next base: position 15,687 of record CAYZGF010000014.1, on the reverse strand, counting down.
CTTATTCGCTTCGCCGCCAATCAATCCATAGCCATTTGGCGCACCGGGCTTGGCGGAAAAATCGTCCATCTCATTATTGAGGAGAAAACCCGCACCATCCACCGAATAGCCGGAGCCATAGGAGAAATTCAAAGTATAGGTCAGCGCAACAGCGTTCCCATCCTTATCCATAACAGAGAAATGGGTGGTATTGACAGGTTCAGGCACAAGTTCTGATCCCGGCAAAACCTCTGTTGATCTGGACGCCATCATAAGATCGATACCGTCGCGTAAACGGGACGCGTATTCTTTGTCTGTCAGGTCGCCAACGGGCACGTCGACGAAATCAGGGTCTCCCAAATATTTGGAGCGATCGGCATAAGCCCGCCGCATGCTTTCAATTAATTTGTGCAAATATGCGGCACTGTTGTGACCATCTGCGCGTAGATTATAGCCTTCCAAAATATTGAGCATTTGGACGATATGTACGCCCCCTGAGGATGGCGGGGACATAGCCGCGATGTCATAGCCCCGATAGGTTCCGCGCACAGGTTCCCGGATCACCGTTTTATAATTTGCAAGGTCTTCAACCGTGATCAGACCCTTGGCCTGACCTTCCCCCATCTGCATTTCATCTGCGATCAGACCTGCCGTTTCGCCTGTGTAAAAACCGTCAGCTCCCTCTTTCAAAATTCGGCGGAGCGTCTTGGCGAGATCAGTTTGTTTCCAAACTTGTCCCGCTTTCACATTGCCGAAATAGGCCATGGAGCTGGGGTCAGCCGCAAAACGCTTTTGGGCCGATTTCAGCCCGTCTTCCAATACAGGACTGACAGTAAAACCCTCACTCGCCAAGCGAATTGAGGGACCCATAACTTGGCGACGGGTCATTGTGCCGTAATTTTCCAAAGCGTCCAGCAGTCCCATAACCGTCCCGGGAACACCAGCCGAAGCCCGGCTATATTGGGCGAGGTCATTATCGACATCCCCTTGGCGATTTAAATACATATCGCGCGTGGCACCGGCAGGTGCCATTTCTCGAAAATCAAGCGCAATCGTTTTTTGCTCATCCGCCAAATAGACGAGCATGAAACCGCCGCCGCCCAGATTGCCCGCCTGCGGATGCGTAACAGCCAATGCGAAACCCGTTGCGACAGCGGCATCCACCGCGTTACCACCGCGGGCCAGAATATCAGCCCCGACTTGGGCAGCGATGCGGTCCTGCGTACTCACCATGCCTGTTTTTGATAATGTCGGATGATTGATGGTTCCAAAATCTGTTATGGCTTGCGCACCTGCAGACTCATTCGCAGCTTCATCCGCCCAAACAGGTTGGGCAGATAAGAAGGCTATTGCAGCTATGGAGAAGAACCATTTCATGATTCAGATTTCATCGTTTGAGACAGTTTCAAAATATCGGCAACGGCTTGATCATAGTCTTTGTCTTTAGCCCATAATTCCAAACCAATCGGGCGGTCATATCCACCGGCCCTAACCTGTTTCAAAACATTGGCATAATTCACATCCCCTGTCCCCGGCTGCGCACGATCAGGCGTGTCCGCGAGTTGCACATAGCAAATTGTATCGGCGTGGCGTTTGAGGTTCCCAATTAACTCTCCCTCGTGGCGTTGCATATGGAAGAGATCCCAGTTCAATTTCATATAGGGCGAATTAATGGCCTGCACGATCTCAACCGCATCCGCACTGCCATAGATAAAATGGCCCGGATGATCATAGGGATTGAAAGGTTCTATCGCGGCAAAAACTCGCGCATCTTCAAAAATAGGCGCCGCTGCCGCCATATGGTCACGATAGCTTTTTAAACTGTCTGCTTTGGAAACCCCGTCCACATTTTGATGTCCGGTTAGGGTGACAATATCCGTGTCGAGGACACGCGCATTCTCAACAGCGCGTTTGCAGTTTTCCAAAAATACATCGCGAGTCCCGGAAAGCGCTAGAGGCGGGCTGTCACCCACAATTTGCGCAACTCGGACGCCTGCGTCAGTCGCAAGTTTTGCAAGCTCAGACGCTTTGCGGTCCCAGCTGTCAATGAACCAAAACTCGACATGAGAAAAACCGTCTCGAGCCGCCTTGTCGAACCGCGCGGCAAAATCTAAATCCGCATACCAGCTTTCGACATTAAGCGCATAACCGGACAGCAAATCGGTTTTCTCGCCAGCTTTGAGAGTTAAACCCGCTTGCTGAGACGGCCCCGCACAGGCGGTAAGTCCGGCGATTCCGGCACCGATGATAAACGCGTCCCGCCTATTCATACTAGAACGGCATTTTCATGCCGGGTGGGAGCTGGATGTCTCCCATGGCGGACTTCATCGTTTCTGCCTGCGCTTGGTCCAATTTGACTTTGGCATCTTGGAACGCGGCAATGATGAGGTCTTCAACGACTTCTTTGTCTTCGCTCGTCATCAAAGACGGGTCAATTTCGAGGGATTTCATATTCCCGCCGCCTGCAAGCGTGACCGTCACAAGCCCGCCACCGGAGCGGCCAATGGCCGTTAAATCCGCGACCATTTCCTGCGCGGATTCCATTTTCTTTTGCATGTCTTTCGCCTGTTTCATCAGGCCCATAAGATCTTTCATGATGTCTCCTAATCGTCTTTCGGGAAATCAGAATGAATAACATTTTCCGCACGGTCGCGAATATATAGCTCTTTCGCGGATGTCAGGAGCGGATGTGAGAAGGCCGGGTGAGAGCGGTCTTCGGCATCTTGCGCCGCGGCGGCGGATTTACGTTGATGCGAAATGGGCGGTGCGCCTTTCTCATCGGACGGCGAAACAATCCAAAGATCGCCTGTCATATCCTGCAAGGCCGAAACAATCTTCCCGATAAGTGTATTTTGGCGAGGGTCGGTTATGTTGATGCTGATCGCGCCGCGCTTGAAACTTACGAGACGCACATAGCGTTCCAAGTCAGACTTCAGCCTGATTTGCGTATCAGGCAAAGCTGCGACGAAGTCTTCAAAGCTACCAATCTCGACCGCGGGCTTTTCCGGGATAACGGGCTGCGGGGCTTCCAACACGGCCGTTGGAGCAGAGGTAGAAGAGCTCGAAACCGCCTGCGTGGAAATGGCAGCGACGGATGATGTGCCGCCGCCAACACTTGGCGACATAATCGGCAATCCGGGACCGCCGTCATCTTGGTCTTTACGGGCTTGGGTGATGATTGCAGCCGCGAGTTCAGGCGGCGGCATCTGTCCGGCCAAGCTAAGTTTCAAGAGCGCCATTTCAGCGGCTGCCAGTGGTGCCGGCGCTTGGCGCACATCAATATAAGCCGCGCTCAAAACCTGCCATAGTCGCGTGAGTTGACCAACCGTGAGCGTTTCAGATAGTTCCCGCAAGCGTTTGGCTTGATCGGGAGCCATTTCAAATTCTGCCAAATCGCCCAGCGTTTTCGCACGGCTGACTTCGTGACAGACGTCCAGAAGATCGCGCATAACAACAGAAGGATCGGCACCGTCATCATATTGCGCACGCATTTCTAAAAGCGCGCCTTTTGTGTCGCCACCTGCCGCCATAGCAAAAAGATCTAAAATGCGAACACGATCAGCAAGGCCCAACATGGTTCGCACCTGCTCACCCGTGACCTCATCCCCGTCCAGGCCCGCTTGAACAATGGCTTGATCCAGCAGTGACAGACCGTCCCGGACAGAGCCTTCCGCCGCGCGTGCAATCATGGCGAGACCTTCATCAGAAATCTTCACACCCTCTTTGTCAGAAATTCCGCGCAAATGTTCCGCCAAAATACCCGCATCTACGCGGCGTAAATCGAAACGCTGACAGCGAGAGAGAACTGTGATTGGGACTTTGCGAATTTCCGTTGTCGCGAAGATAAATTTCGCATGATCTGGCGGCTCTTCCAGCGTTTTCAGCAAGGCGTTAAAGGCCCCTGCCGACAGCATGTGAACTTCATCAATGATATAAACTTTATACCGTGCCGTCGCGGGCGCGTAACGCACCCCGTCCAGCAGCTCGCGCATGTTCTCCACGCCTGTCCGGGACGCGGCATCCATTTCCAGCACATCCATATGGCTGCTGGTCATGATGAGTTCGCAGTGATCGCCCCGTTCAGAGAGATCAACACTGGGTCCCTTAACAGTCTCGGTTTCGTAATTTAGCGCCCGCGCCAATAACCTTGCCGTTGTCGTCTTCCCGATTCCGCGAACACCCGTCAGCATAAAGGCATGGGCGACACGGTTGGCCTCAAACGCATTTTTCAGTGTCGTCACCATCGCGTCCTGCCCGATCATATCCTCGAAGGTGGAGGGTCGGTATTTCCGGGCCAGAACCTGATAAGATTCCTGCTCGCCAAACATGGAGGCTGTGTCGCTCATGAAGGGAATATAGGCGCGGCGAACGGAGATGGAAAGCACGAGGCCATGACAGTCCACAGCTTAGCGGGGAGCCGTTATGCGAATTTGACAAATTGACGCCGCCCTACCCTGCGCTAAGGTTCTTTGCGACAGGAGGCTTAAATGGCGCGTCACGATTATAAATTCCGACCTGCTGCCAAATGGCAGGACGGATATTTTATCCCTCCCGCACCGGTTCCCATGCCAAAACCGTTGGACGAATGGTCGAAATTGGATGTGTTCGATTCTATCATAGCCATGAGCCGAAACCCGATTCTGGCAACGACAAAGGCCTCAATAATACAAGATGATGCGATGGGCACGTCATTGGGCCAGACCGTGATTGTGGCAACATCTCCGGAGGCTATTCAGCACATTTTTATAAAAAATGCGGCCAATTACGCCATGCACCCTGTCCGACAATCCCTGCTGAAACCCGCCTTAAATGAAGGATTATTGGCAGCAGAAGGGGAAATATGGAAGACCGCTCGTCGGGCCTTATCGCCCATATTTACGCCCCGCCAAATCGGGCAATTTCCGAAACCCATGCAAAGGGTCACAGAAAGTCTGTTTCCCGAAATATTTCCGGATGGGGAAATCATTGAGGTGGATGAAGCCTTTCTGAAACTGGCCTATGCTGTTTTATCAGAGACTCTATTCTCCGGAGAGATCGACGAAAATCTCGACGAGGCATTGCGAGATATCGCCATTTTTATGAATGCACTCGGTAAGCCGGACCCGCTTGATCTGTTGGAAGCGCCCGCGTGGATACCGCGAGTGACGAAGATCGGATGGAAAAAACCTGTCAAACGGATGCGCGCCAGTGTTCAAGACCTCGCTGTCAGCCGGCGTGACCGTATTAAAGCCGGAGAATCAGTGCCGGAAGACTTTCTGACATTGCTCCTAACTGCCAAAACGGCAGATGGAGACTTTCTGTCTGAAAAACAGGTCGAAGATCAGATTATGACATTTATTGGGGCCGGTCATGAGACAACGTCCCGTGCCTTGACCTGGCTGAGCTATCTCCTTTCGCAAGATACAAAAACGCGAGACCGCGTCGAAGCCGAGATTGATGCACTCGATATGAGCAAGCCTACAGATCAGTGGATAGATGATATTCCATTTGCGATGGCCTGTTTTAATGAAGGCATGCGCCTCTATCCACCGGCTCCGCTGATCTCTCGCATAGCCATTGAAGATGATGAGATTGACGGTAAAAATGTCCCAAAGGGCGCCACAGCTTTCATAAATTTATGGGCGCTGCATCGCCATCACAATCACTGGAACAGACCGGACGCATTCGATCCTGACCGCTTTATGGGAGATCGCGGAAAGGCGATTGGAAGGTTTGACTTCCTGCCCTTTGGTGTCGGGCACCGGGTCTGCATTGGTCAGCGATTTGCCCTGCAAGAAGCGGCGATCATCATGACGGTCCTGTTTAAAAAAATACGCTTGCACTGGATGGACGGCGAAGCACATCCATGGCCATTGATGCGGATCACGACCCGTCCGGAAAAGCCGCTCAAAATGCGGGTGGAATGGCGTTAAACCTATTCCGTTGGTTTGTTTTTATCCAATAGGTTGATGTCTCCTGACGCCTCCAATTCGGCATCAAGCTTTTCATCAATAGCTGTGTCAGGAGCCGTATCCATATCGAGCTCTGTGACCTGACGTTTAGCTTTAGGCTTTGTGGATTTTCCTGCTTTCACATTTAATTCCGTGCCGGACATATTATCCAATTTCACGCGGTAGATCGGTTCAGGCAGAGAGAAGCCCTGCTCTTCCAAGGCATCTTTGACGGAACGTATGGACAGACTGCGGGCTTTGCCAAAACTTGCCGTCGTCTGATTGACCCAGCCATAGAAATTAATGACAATATTTGAATCGCCAACTTCAGAAATAGAAGCTGACGGCGCAGGATCATCTTGTACAAAATCATGCGCCCGCATGACATCCAATCCCGTTTTCATCGCCGCAACCGGATCGTCAGCGGCGTCAACACCCAAACTGAAGTTAAAACGTCTATCCGGATTTGTTGTGTAGTTTAGAATGATGGCTTTGAAGACTGTCGAATTGGGAATGCGCAGATGATTTCCGTCCAAGGTCATAAGGATCGTCGCACGACTGGTCAGACGCATGACCTTGCCTTCGCGGTCCCCAATCAAAACATGATCGCCGGCCCTGAAAGGTTGACGCAGGGACAGCATGATGGAGGCGAGATAGTTTTCCAATGTGTCCCGCACCGCGAAACCCAAAGCGATACCAACGACCCCTGCACCGCCAAGAATGGTCGCTATAAAGGCTTGCGCGCCAAGAAAGTTCAGCGCGATGATGAGCCCGCCAATGATAAAAAGAACTCTCACAGTTTGAGAGAGGAGTTCAGCCAGAAAAGGGTTAGGAGAGATTTTCTGCCAAAACGCTTTTCTGCGTGCCACAAAACCGCCGAGCCACCACATCAACAGAAAGGCAAATAAAGCCAGACAGATGATCGGTAGAGCGCCTTGGAGTTCGTTCAAATCCTGCCTTAATCCACCCAGCGCATCCGTTACATTATTTTCGCCTACAAGGGCACGGTTCAGCTGATCCTGAACATAGATTATGCCATCTCGACTTTCAGCGATTTCAATGGCTTTTGCGGCGACCTCAGCATTGGCGACATCTCCGGTCAGTGTGGCAACGCCGTTTTCAATCGTAACGGAAATATCGGACATATCCGTCGTACTGCCATAGATGGCGGAGAGGCTGGATTGAGTATCCGACGTCGTCGGTACATCCTGCGCAAAAACAGGGGACGCAAAAAATAACGCCAAACAAAGTAATAATATGCGCATGAAACCCTCCGCCAGATACTTATCAGATACGGTCTGAAAGCGACGAGGTTCCGAAGCAAGATAAAATAGGTAAAAGGCAGGCTGTCAATTCAATACAAACTGCGGGTTGGGTTGACGGGCGGCAACCCGCGAATGCGTGAAGTGCTGAAAAGTGGAAGGCCGGGTCCTGACCCAATAAAGACTCGTTACGGCTGCTGCGTTCCCGCCCTGACCGGGTTGGCGAGGATAATGTCCAGGCCGACCTTCCGAGAGGCGATGTAGTCTGCCCATGCACTCTGTACAAGGGAGGCGCGCATAAAAAAGCCCGACCAAGTGGCCGGGCTTCCAATCTTTCGTCTAACTTGTCTTAGAACTTGCGAACGTAAGTGATCGCATATGTTTCGGCTGTACCGGACAAGTCGGCACCATTGATGTTGTCATCTTCGCTGTCGAGGAATGTGACGTCAGCACGCAAACCGTTTACATCATCAAACATATATTCGACACCGCCACCAAATGCGAAGCCGTCAATGTCCAAGCTTTCATCAAGACCATTTCCGTCAACGCCGAATTTTGTGAAGTGATAACCACCCTTGGCGAAGAGACTGAACTGCTCGTTCAAGGGCAGTGAACCGCGAACATAGGCGGCAAAGCTGTTATCTACGCCGACATCAAAGCCTTCGATCTCGTCATCAATCACGCCAAAGCTGGCTTGTCCTTCAACAGAGAAGTTCTCTGTGAACTGATATCCAAGACGACCCGTGATGTTGTAGCTGTCAAATTCGACGGCTTCCGCACCGAGGTTAATGTAAGCATTTGAATCTTGGGCCTGAGCGGACGCGGTAAATCCAGTTAGCGCTGTTGCAGCTAAGGCAATTTTCAAAAATTTCATTTCATATTCCTTTATTCTATCCGCCGCCAAATTGTCACTTTGGGGGAGGCGACGGCCTTATATGTGACGCCAAGCGACGTCGGACTTGAGTAAGACATTCGCAAGCCAGAAGTTCCGGTCAAAGCGCAGTCAAACCTCAGCTGTTGCAATTTTAGCACAGTAAATGACGCAATTGTCACAGTGATGACGTGAGGCTGAACAAAAATCGGTTTAAATTACGATTTGATTTCAGACGCGACAGGTTCCATGTCGGGCGTTATGACCAATATTCACTCTGATACTCCCATTCCATTCGCCGGAGACGCACTGGATTACGCTGAAAATGAGCGGAGTCCGGAAGAGCTCCAGGCGCTAATGGGCAAGACATCCGCCCGCGCCATTCTTCTTTTCAAGGGACGGGTTGGAATTGGGAAAGGCGGCCGTCCCCACCGCGTTCATCCGTCTGAGCTGATTGGGCATGACCTCGCAACGCCGGGTCCTATATTTCTGGGTTTAGAAGGTGAACGTCCCATATTCGCTTTTAGCGTTGCCAAACCGGAAGAATTTTTACCGGAAGACAATTTCGTGTCTTTACGCGGCATTGGCGGAAATCTCAGCCCAACGGATCTGGCATTGGCGGGTCGGGCGAAATCCTTATTTGCATGGCATCATCTGGAAAAACACTGCGTGTCTTGCGGTTCCAAGACCGTCGCGCGGGATGGCGGCGTAAAGCAGAAATGCACGGGGTGCGGCGCAGAAAGCTTCCCCCGCGTTAGTCCTGTCGCCATCATGTTAGTGACGGATGGCGATAAGGTTTTGTTGGGGCGCGGTCCCGGCTGGCCTGAGGGTTTCATGTCAGCCTTGGCCGGTTTTATTACGGCCGGGGAGAGCATTGAAGACGCGGCACAGCGCGAAGTTATGGAAGAGGCCGGCGTAAAAACAAAAAACCCACGATACCTCTTCTCACAGCCTTGGCCTTTCCCGGCTCAGCTAATGATAGGCCTGATTTTGGAAGCGGTCACAACTAATATCACAATTGATCCAAAAGAGCTGGAAGACGCAAAGTGGTTTTCGCGTGATGAGGTATTGGCTGTGTTTGAGAAGACAGGTCAGGCGTTCATGTGCCCACCGCGTCAAACCATTGCGCATCAATTGTTACGGCATTGGCTGGCTGAAACCGCTTAATCGGCTGTCAGCTCCGGCCAGCGGTCATCAGCGGCCCGAATGAATTTTGCACGTTTCTTATTCCAGCGACGTTTAATGCGGGCATTATAGTTGAAATACAGACGCCCGTCTTCGACATGCCAGTGATCCGGACTGCCCGGGGCCAATTTCCCTTTGGCGACCGCCCAAGCGCAATATCCACCATATTGAGGCGCGAAAAGATCAGGGTTCGTCAAAAACAAATCCTTATTGGCTTGGCTGAAAAAAAACCAATCCGCCCCTTCATAACGTGTCGAAAATTCGAGTTTACCTTGCTGCGGCTTACCCGAAAAAAATGTGACAACATCATACCCATCCGCGGCGATATTATCGCGCCAATTCGTATAAACAGCATCAGGTGCCGCGAACGCTGCTATTGGAGCCATAAAGAGACCTGCGCCCAAAACAGCCATTAGAATTCGTTTTGTCATGCGCATCATATAGGGAAGACGAAGCGCAGCCACAATTCACGCCTTTGCGAGACGCGCATCATCCATTGGATAGGTTCCAAGGTGCGTGATATTTTCAGAGAAGAATGCCAGTTCTTCCAACGCGTTCTTCATGGCCGGACTGTCAATATGTCCCTCTACATCAGCGTAAAATTGCGCAGCCTTGAACGAACCGCCAACCATATAACTTTCCAATTTCGTCAAGTTCAGACCATTAGAGGCAAAACCACCTAAAGCTTTGTAGAGCGCCGACGGCACTGAGCGGACCTTAAACACAAATGAACTCACGCTTGGGGTGTCGATCTCAGGGAGGACAGGCGTGTCCGCCAAAATAATAAAGCGCGTTGTATTGTGAGACGCGTCCTCAATGTCGCTGGCGAGAATATCCAAACCATATGTCTCCGCTGACAGCCTCGAAGCGACGGCGGCCACTGATTTATCGCCATTGACGGCGACTTTCCGCGCGGCCCCGGCTGTGTCTACATCCGCAATGGCGTCAATGCCGTGCTCTGTCAGGAAGTTTCTGACCTGACCCAGCGCCATATGATGTGACCGCGCATTTTGAATATCGGAGAGTTTAGCGCCCCGCACACCTAAAAGCTGGTGATGAACGGGCAGATAGCGCTCCCCGATAATGTGTAAGCCGCCTTCTGGCAAAAGGTGGTAGATATCGGACACCCGCCCGGCAACGGTGTTTTCAACGGGAATCATGGCGCAATGCGCCTCACCGGATCTGACCTGCGCAAAAGCTTTTGCAAAACTGGGGCATGCCAGTGGCTCATGATCGGGATAAAATTGCGAACAGGCGAGATGGGAATAGGCTCCCGGTTCACCTTGATACACGATTTTTAGTGTCATTTTGATGGCCTGCTCTGTTTCAACGCTGTTTTACGTTAATTGCCGTGTATAAACCTTTCGCGACGCTTCGCCGCAAGGTGTTTTCTATTTGCAATCGCAGCACATATTTATATGACATGGCCCGACAGGTTAGGCCATAATGTAGATGGTCAGACTATATAACGCGTAGACAGGATTTCGTCATGGACGATTTAGGTTTCAACAAAGTTGCAGGCGCCGTGCTTGCTACAGGTTTGGGTATGCTTTTGCTCATGAAGCTACCGGGTATCATGATGTCCAATGACAGCGATACGATTGCTTATAAAGTCGGCCCGATTGAGGTCGCAGGCGCGGGTGAAGAAGAAATCGACCTTCCCTTCCCCCAAGCGGATTGGGTTGCGGCTATGGATGAAGCCAAAGGCGCCAAAGTCTTCAAAAAATGTCAATCTTGCCACAATGTTGAACCGGGCGGACCGAATGGAACAGGCCCTGGCCTTTATGGTGTTGTAATGAACGATAAGGGAGCCCACGAAGGTTATACTTTCTCAGCTGCGCTCGCAATTCCCGGAGAGCAATGGACATATGAGTCGCTTGACAAGTTTCTCGAAAAACCAAGCAAATATGCGCCCGGAACAAAAATGAATTTTGTTGGCTTAAAAAAGCCTGCTGATCGTGCCGCTGTGATTGAATATTTACGTGTCGCAGACTCAGCGCCATCACCGCGTCCTGAGCCTATGTTGGCGGAACCAGTTGTTGAAACTGAGATGGCGATTGAAGAGCCTGCAGTAGACCCGACTGAATAGGTTATCGCCTCATAAAGAAAATCAGCCCGCTCTCAGCGGGCTTTTTTTTGTGAGCGCATTTAGATCAAAGGCGTTTCACTGTTCTAACCGCGCCAATCCGCTCGACCGCTTGCATGACAGGCTCAATCGCGACGCACATATGATACGCATTCGCGTGAAGCAGTCTGTGACCATCCACGACAATCCCGACATGTCCCGGCCAGAAAAGCAGGTCCCCTGACTTTCGGGCGGTAAAATCTACGGATTGTCCGAGTTGCACCTCTTGCTGGTCCGCATCGCGCGGCGCATCAATGCCAGTCGCAGCTAGTGCACTCTGCACAAGGCCGGAACAATCCACGCCAATCTGCCCGGTCCCGCCCCAAATATAAGGCAGGTTTAACATATCCAAAGCGAGGGCGTGATAGGGCTGTTCTACGGGGTCTCTCAAACTGCGCAAATGCCGCATATGAATATAACCGCCATTCGGAAGCTCAAAGAAATCGCCTTTGACGGTCCCCTCCAACGCCGCATTGCGCGGTAGGCTTCCCAAAAGAGAAGATTTGATATCCGCAGCCTCAAAGACCGCCGCTATTACCGCGGTAACAGTATGGGTAGGCTTGAATTTTTCATCGGACAGAACGGATTGCGGTAAAAAACCAATATAATCAATACGCTGAGACTTCGGTACAATTGAAAGCAATGCGCCATAAGCACGCCCCTCTTTCGACTCGATCAGGGAAAATCTCTGACCGGACAGAGCTTGCGTCCCCATACCCGTATCGGTCAGCAAATCAGCTGACGGAGCGGTCACATGATGAGGGGTCGTCTTTATGCCGTCCGGTAAATGCGTCCGGCTATCCGTCTCCATAGCTTAGCTTAACGTCGCTCGGCTTGGATAATATCCGCAAACTCAGACAGGAAATGAATACCTGCAGACGTCCGTGCCAAGACAACGGAGCGTTTGTCGCGATGATCAGGTTTGCGCTCAATATAGCCTAGCTTGCACAGACTGTCCGTCGCGCGGCTGATCGCGGCTTTCGTAACATCCAAATGTTTCGCCAAAGACCGCACCGTATGCAGCCCGTCTTCCAAATAAATGCTCATCAACATGGCAAGTTGCCGTGCCGACAGGTCAGGCGCATCAGACCGGACGGTCGCTAATGTAACACGGTGCCAAAAGGCCAAACTATCTTTGCGCGAAACCCGTTCGGCTTGAACTTTGCGGATGATTGGATGTGTTATCTCAGTCTGTTCCGTCGAAGATACGAGGCGGGGCGCGAAAGCAGTTTGGGTTGCAGGCATGGTCGCGGCGCTCCTTGGTCGGGGACAGATATCGATCTACGAATCATGGATTCGCACAATCCGGATTCACGGGTCAAGGGAGGCTTTGGCTACCTGAGTCCATAACGGACTCAAGTGATTCAAATGCAACAAAATTTTACGTAAAAAATCTTTCAGGCCCGGTTCGAAACCGGAAGCCTAAGCGCGGGTGCCGAGCCTACTCTGAGAATCGTGCGTTCAACCCACCGGCTTTCAACCAGGCATAGACAGCCCTTACACCATACATATCGCCACCTTTCGGATGAGCGGGACGGGCCGTCGGATTCCAGCCATAGGTATCAAAATGCATCCAAGGCGTATTTTTCACAAATCGCTCAAGGAATAATCCGGCGGTCACAGAGCCGGCAAACCCGCCACCTGAATTTTTGAGGGATGCAATGGGTGAACTGAGCATGGAATTATAGGGTTGCCACAGAGGCAGGTTCCAGACCGGGTCGAGCTGTGCCGTTCCATGACGCATCAGAGCCGTTATAGGCGCAGGCCGGTTACAGAACATTGGCGGTAAATGCGGTCCCAAAGCGACACGTGCCGCCCCGGTCAATGTCGCAAAGTCGATCATAAAGACCGGATCGCTTTCTGTTGCTTTTGTGAGCGCGTCGCCCAGAACAAGTCGGCCTTCCGCATCCGTATTATCAATCTCCACCGTGAGACCAATACGGGACTGTAAAACATCGCCGGGACGATAGGCATTTGCTGACACTGCATTCTCCGCAATCGCCAAAAGACAATGTAGACGTACAGGCAAATTATTCGCCATGATCATATGCGATAACGCCAAAGCATGGGCTGCGCCGCCCATATCTTTCTTCATGAGGCGCGCTCCGGAAGCGGACTTCATGTTTACACCGCCCGTATCGAAAGTGATCCCCTTGCCGACAACCGCCAAACGCGGATGGGAAGGATCACCCCATTCGATCTCCACCAAACGCGGCGCTTCATGCGCGGCCCGTCCAACCGCATGGATCATAGGATAATTCTGTTCCAGCAGGTCCTCACCAATGACGGCGGTCACCTCTGCATCAAAAGTCTTGGCAAGATCTCTCGCCGCTTGTTCCAGCGCGACAGGTCCCATATCCCCCGCAGGCGTATTGATAAGATCACGGCAGAGCGCCGTGGCCGCAACACTGGATATGATTTCAACCTCTGTCGCCGCATCTTCCAGAACCAAAAGCGGCGGATCGGACTTTTCAGAGAGATATCTATCAAACCGATAAGCCCCCATGCCCCATCCAATCGCGGCCAAACGCGCATCCACATCTGCCGGGAGATGACCGAACTTGTAATATCCTGCCGGCAGACTGCCGCCCAAAGTCCCCAATCGCATTTCTGCCACGGTCGCATCACTTCCAAGACCGAGCAAAACACGCTTCACGCGACCATCCACTTCCGGCAGCCGAAGACGCTGACCGCCCTCGCCCGTAAAGTTACGTTCTTTTGCAAAAACGCGCTGCGCATCTGTGAGGGTCTGGGCGTATCGTTCCCAGCCTTCCGCTGTCACAACATCAATCAAGACCGGAACAACCTCGCTCGGTAAGTCCTTATGACGGATAAATGGCTGTGGTGCTGTGTTCGACATGAGTAATCCTACGAAAATATAACATTCGAATGGGAATCCCTAAGGGTTTGCTAACGCGGCGTTAACCCTCTTCGTTCAGATTTGTTAACGAAATCCGCAATCGGTTCGGAAATGGCCGGATTTGTGGGCCTGTCCGTTGAAAGGCTGATTTATACATGACCCACCGCTCGTTATTTTTTACGGCACTCTTTGTGAGTACAGCTCTTGTAACAGGTTGCTCAGTTGCACCGCCAATGAACGCACAGGAAGCCCAGATCCAATCTGACTTGGCCGTTGATCAATATATGCCAGCGACCCGGCAAATGCGGGATGCAATCGAAACACAGGAATTATTTGCGCAAGCGGCCTTCTGGTCCAACGAATATAATCTCAACCCCGGTGATCTGGAAGCCGCACTCAAGCTCTCTGCAGCTGTTCGTAAATTGGGAAATCCGGCCCGAGCCGTCGAAATCACCCAAACCACCCGAGCGCTTTATCCGCGCGATCCTTATCTTATGGCGGAATATGCGGCAGCTCTAATCGCCAGCGAGCGTTCAGGCGACGCCCTGCCTATTCTAAATGAAGGCCTTAAGATGACGCCAAATTATGGTCGACTTTGGTCGTTAAAAGGCGCCGCTTTGGATCAGCAGGAACGCTATGCCGAAGCCAGACAACATTATGACCGTGCCTTACGCATCACACCAAATGATCCAAACGTGATGGCCAATATTGGTCTAAGCCATGCTTTGTCGGGAGATCCGGCAACAGCTGAAGGCTGGTTGCGACGGGCCGCCGCGATGCCGAACGCATCTAACAGCGTCAAACAAAACCTTATTTTGGTGCTTCAGCTTCAAGGGAAAACGGCTGAGGCCCAGAGACTCTCCGGAACAAGTCGACAACAGGCCAGCTTTCCGCAAGTGCGGCCGGCCTTTAATCCTGCACCGGCCCCAACGCAGAGTTCAGCCGCAACACTTGTTAATCCTCCAGGCCTAGGTCAGGCTCCTGGCGGCCAACCTCAAGCCCGTGTGCAGATGGGCCCGGCCCAAGGACAGAGATTTTCAAGCGCATCGGACGCTGTCAGAGCGATGGCCGCCAAACGGGGGCTGAAAACAACAGCAACCCAACCATCCGCCGCCGCGTCTGCGCCGCCTGCC
>CAYZGF010000014.1:0-332 GCA_964477595.1 uncultured Algimonas sp. | reverse complement strand
CCGCAGGGCTACCCTCAGCAGACTTTCGGCAGCCCGACCCAGCCGCAACCGACACGGCGTGCGCCCAACCGACAGCGACGATAAGTTAAAATGCTCTGATGGCTCTAAACGATACTCCAAGCAAAAAACCCGCTTCATTTCTGAAGCGGGTTTTTTCAGGCTTAAAAGTAAAGTGGGTCGCTTTCTAAATTTTTTAGAAGGCCTGACCAATCCGTAGGGCGGCTGGCGTAAGAATAACGATAAACAAGACGGGCAAGAAAAACAGAATCATGGGGACCGTGAGCTTAGCCGGCAGAGCCGCCGCTTTCTTTTCGGCCTGCATTACCCGTAAC
>CAYZGF010000013.1:17606-22405 GCA_964477595.1 uncultured Algimonas sp. | reverse complement strand
GAGTTGAAACGAAAGTTTCAACGGATTGGCGGCGAAGGTTATCGCTTGCCTTCAAATACAAAAAATTGCATAAAATTGTAAAAATTTGCGACAGCAGCCTTTCAGAGCCGCACGTAAAGCAAAGGGGAAGATTATGACCGCCACAACTGAGACGGGCCTGCATATTGATGCACGCAAGCCAAACCTGCCAATCCTGTCTATCCTTAATATGGCTGTTGGTTTCTTTGGTCTTCAAATTGGATTTGCCCTGCAAAATGCGAATGCGTCACGCATCTTTTCGAGTTTAGGGGCAGAGGCCAGTACATTAGCCCTGTTCTGGCTTGCCGGACCTGTGACAGGCCTGATTATCCAGCCAATTGTCGGGTATATGTCAGACCGGACATGGACACGTTTTGGTCGTCGCCGTCCTTATTTTTTCGCAGGCGCTTTGCTGGCCAGTATTGCGCTGATCTTCATGCCGTATTCTCCGGCGCTTTGGATTGCGGCCAGTTCACTCTGGATACTCGATAGTGCGCTCAATATTTCCATGGAACCCTTCCGCGCTTTTGTAGGGGATAATCTGAATACGAAACAGCGTACATTGGGTTACGCGCTGCAAGGTTTTTTCATTGGGGCAGGGGGTTATGTTGGCTCCAAACTTCCGGAATGGGCGACCAAATTCGGGGCCAGTAATACGGCAGATGCGCTGGCTGTCCCGGACAGCCTGAAGGTCGCGTTTCTAATTGGTGCAGGGTTGCTCTTTATTTCTGTCTTGTGGACGATCCTGACCTCCAGCGAATATGCGCCCGAAACGCTCCGGGCTTATGAATCCGCTGATACATCCGAATTGGCAAAGGCTCGGCAGGCTGAGCGGGTCGTGCCGGGCTGGCAAGGCTTTGTGATATGGGCTGTCGGGTTTTTCGCCCTCTCGCTTCTAACACTCGCCCTTATTCTGACCGATGTCGCGGAACGCCAATTAATTGTTTTCACCGTCATGGTCGCCATTTTGGGGCTCTTGCTGCTTTATAATGGACTTCGTTTGAAAGGCGGCCACGCAGCTGGAATGGTCGGGGGACTCATGGATGACCTTGCGACCATGCCGCTCCTGATGAAGCGTTTAGCGCTCGTCCAATTTTGTTCTTGGTTCGCATTCTTCACGCTCTGGGTTTATCTCAATAGCGCCGTCACAAGTCACCATTTCGGCACGACTGATCCGACATCGGAGGCATTTGGCGCGGGGTCTTTGGCTGTTAATAATATTTTCGCCGTTTACTCGCTTATGGCCTGGGGATTTTCATTGCTGATACCCGTTATAACCCGAGCGATCGGCTTGAAGACGACCTATGCGTTATCTCTTTTGATTGGCGGGCTTTCCTTCATTTCAATCTGGTTATTCCCCGCTTCGCTGTTTTGGGTCAGCGCATTGGGCATCGGCATTGTCTGGGCCTGCGTGTTGACTTTGCCCTATGCGATGTTGGCTGACGCTTTGCCCGCAGACCGGATGGGCACCTATATGGGCATCTTCAATTATTTTATTGTCATCCCGCAACTCCTTGTTGGTACCGTCATGGGGACTGTGTTATCGAAACTCCTGGGAGGGGAAACGGTTTTAACCCTCATCGTGGCGGGTGCAGTCATGATGCTGGGGGCGGTTCTCTTGGTCTTTGTGCCCTATAAGCAGGCTGAATAGAGAATGGTCAAAAAGGTCAGATTAGACGATATCGCGAAAGAGGCAGGCGTTTCAATCGCAACTGTGTCCCGGGCGCTGGCGGATAGCTCTGTTGTCAATAATGAGACCAAGCGGCGCATATGGGATCTTGCCCGCGCGCAGGGCTATAATATGCGCGCTCTGCCCGTCAGTGCGAGTTCCGCAGCTGAAGCCACCATTCAGATTATCGTTCCAAAGCCACAAGGCCGGGATGGTTGGTTGCTGGATCCATTCTTTCAGGAACTGCTAGGCGGTATTGGTGAGGCGGCGCGGTCACTCCAATGCGACTATCTCGTCAGCCATGCCGACCCGCAAAATTATGATGATCTATCGCGTTTGATGGATAGCTCGCGTTGTGAGGGCATCATCTTTTTGGGGCAGAGTTTTTTGCATGAACGACTTAATCGTCTCGTTGGTCATCCGATGAAATTCATCGTTTGGGGCGGTGAGTTGGCCGGGCAAAAATATGCCTCTGTTGGGTCAGATAATATTCGGGGTGGTCGTAAAGCCACTGCGCATTTGGCACGGTTGGGTCGGCGACGTATTGCCTTTTTCGGGGATACAAATGCTCCCGAAATCCGTCAAAGATTTGAAGGCTATAAAACGGCTTTGGAGCAGGCCGATTTGGAATTTGATCCCAGCCTTGTTTTCCCCGCGCATTTTGAAATCGAATCTGCGGCCAATTCAATGCACGCGCTTATCCGTCGTGGTACGGAATTTGATGGCGCCGTTTGCAGCTCCGATCTTATCGCGATTGGCGCGATCCGGGCTTTGCATAAACATGGACGGACCGTGCCGGATGATGTCGCCGTCGTCGGATATGATGATATTCAATTGGCGCGCTATATCGATCCGCCGCTTACAACCATTGGACAGGACTTACCGCTTGCAGGGCGTCTCATGGTCATGAAGCTTTTAAATGCCGAGCGGCCAAATGATATGCAGGCAGAGCGATTACCCACCGAATTAATTCAGCGGGAAAGCTGTGGGGCTTAGCGGGATTTACCGATAAATCCTGAACCGGGAGCGATTGATGATCTCACCGTTCCAATGGATATTTCAGGATCAATAGGTCCTTTGTAATCTAACTCCGTCTCTCCGAGATTAAATACGCAGCGGCGTGTTTTTCCGGCGAAGCTGCGGTCAAAGACGAGTAACTCACCTTGGCTCGGGAAGTGAATCATGCCTTGGCGTAAAATCTCGCAACCATTTCGCAAGGCGATGACGCGTTTTGTGAAATTCAAAACACTGTCAGGGTTTTCCATCTGCGACGCCACGGAAGATGTCGCGTGACTGTCCTGCATGGGCAGCCAAGGTTTCGCGTCGGAAAATCCGGCATATCCATTGCTGTGTTGGTCCCATGGCATAGGCGTTCGTGCGCCGTCACGACCCAGCGTTTCGGGCCAATTCGATATGGCTTCCGGGTCTTTCAGATCTGCAAAGTCAATCTGACCTTGCTCTAACCCCAATTCCTCACCGTAATAAATAAATCCGTTCCCGCGTAGGCCAACTAATAACAAAGCCAGAAGCTTCGAATATTGCGCTGACGGATTTGAGCCTTTCCAACGCGTCACAGCACGCGGCGCATCATGATTTTCAAAGGCCCAGCTCGGCCAGCCTTCGCCCGGTTTCCCGGGCCATTCATTCTGTGTCTGACGCACAAGATCAGCCGTTATTTGATCTGCATAAAGATAATCAAACGCATAAGCGGAATTGAGACGGCGGGAGCCTTCTGTGAAGGCTTTCATTTCATCGAGCGGGCGCGGCCCGCCAACTTCGGCGACGGTAAATTTCGCGGCTCCGGCGGATTTGATGACTGTGCTGATACGCTCAATAAATGGCAAAAGCTCGGGCTGGCTCATATTCATTTCATGACGCTGGAAATCAAAGGGTCGTGTTGGTGGGCGCTTAAAGTCCGTTTCAATCGGATTATCGCGGAGGGCGCGGTCATGCATGGCGAAGTTCAGTGCATCGATGCGGAACCCGTCTACCCCGCGGTCCAGCCAAAATTTGGTGACGTCCAGAATAGCGTCCTGAACGACCGGATTATGAAGATTTAGATCAGGTTGTTCGACCAGGAAGTTATGGAGATAATATTGCCCGCGCCGCGCATCCCATTGCCAAGCGCCCATGCCGAAAACTGATTGCCAATTATTTGGGGGGGTGCCGTCGGCTTTTGCATCGGCCCATACATACCAATCAGATTTATCATTATCCTTGGATGAACGGCTTTCCGTGAACCAAGGATGTTGGTCGGATGTATGGCTATAAACTTGATCAATGATAACTTTCAGACCGAGCGCATGGGCTTTGGCGATCAGCGTATCAAAATCAGAGAGCGTTCCAAAGATCGGATCAACATCGCAAAAATCAGAGACATCATAGCCATAATCCGCCATGGGAGAGGTGAAGAACGGGCTGATCCAAATGCAAGAAACGCCAAGTGAGGCAATATAGTCCAGACGCTTCGTGATGCCCGGAAGGTCACCGATCCCGTCACCATTTGTGTCCTGAAAACTGCGCGGATAGATTTGGTAGATCAACGCACCCTTCCACCAAGGTGTAGGGTCGCCGGCGTCCTGATGCGCTGGCGCCACGTCTTCAACAATGAGTGTGTCGACTCCCTCAATCATTTGATGTGACGCTCCGCCTGTCCGTTACCTTTGCAGACCGTTAGGCCAAAAGCGGGAACGGTAACAGTGGCTGTTGCCATTGTGGCTGTTTGCGTCGGGCAGTCGCCGCGCAATGCCGAAAAGCGAGTCGTATTTGGCTCGACACGCGTATTTATTGTGCGTGGCTCCGAAGAGATATTCGCGACAACAAGATATTCTGTGCCGTCCACAGGATCAAAGCGGGAAAATGCAAAGGCGTGGCCATCTAGCTCGGTCAAGCGGGTTTCCATCGCACCGCGTCGGAAACTCGCATGTTCAGTCCGCAGCGCCGACATATCCGCAATATATGTGTAAAGCGGATGTTCTGTGTCGAAATTGGCATCCGCTGTCGTTGCGCCTGTTCCGATAAGATCATTATCATTGTAAACAGCGACTTGGCTGGGGAAAAGTGTTTCGCGGGCGAGCTGGTCCCCGCCATCTGACACAAAGCCTTGTTCGCT
>CAYZGF010000013.1:12547-17506 GCA_964477595.1 uncultured Algimonas sp. | reverse complement strand
TCAAAGACGGCCGCTTGAAATCCGAAATCAAGGACTTGGTCAAAACCGTCCACGGTCGTGAAACGGGCAAGAGCGCCGGGATCCGGGTCATAGACCTCACCAAACATGTAAAAGTTTGGATTGCCGAGGCTGGCAGCGTGATCTTTCATGGCGGGCAAGAATTGCTGCCAAAATTCCGGATTCACATGACGGGTTGTATCAATACGAAAGCCGTCAATTTTATATTCCGTGATCCAGTCCTTGAAAATATCGATCATTCCCTCAACCACGCGGGGATGGGCCGTGAACAAATCGTCCAGTCCTGCGAAATCCCCATAAAGTGAGTTTTCACCGGCCCAAGTTGTTTCACCGCGATTGTGATAATATTGAAGGTCGTTAAGCCAAGCCGGCGTTTTGACATTTTCTTCGCCCGCCGGGATATAAGGTGTGTAGGCGTAATTCGGATTGGTGAGATTAGCGAAATTCTCTTCCGTGTGAACATGCGGCGCGTCGCCCAAGAAGCCTTCATTTATCGCGGGACCTGTGGGCCCGCCTTTTGTCGTCCACGGGTAATCCGCGACTGAGCGATAGGTGCAAGGACCTTCGATTTTGTCATCGCCCGTATAGTTAGGGTCATAGCATTCTCTATAGCTAATGACGTCTGCCGTATGGTTCGTGATAATATCCATATAGACTTTCATCCCGCGATTATGGGCTGCGTCTACAAATGTTTTGAGGTCTTCTTTTGTGCCCAAATGCGGATCGGGAGCTGTGAAGTCTGTAATCCAATATCCGTGATATCCCGAGCTTTCTTGCCCCGGTCCGCCTTGAACCGGCTTATTTTTGAAAATCGGACCCAACCAAATCGCCGTCGCGCCCGTGCCTTGAATGTAATCCAAGCGAGCGGTGAGTCCTTTCAGATCCCCACCAAGATAGAAGGCTTTATTCGTAGGGTCATATCCATGATCCAGTGGACCACCCGGAAATCCGCCTGTGTCATTTGTGCGATCCCCATTTTCAAATCTATCCGGTAAGACGAAATAGACGATTTCATCCTTGGGCAAGCGATCTGGAGTTGTGACAGACGCTGTCTCAGTTGATGATCGATCTTGTGCGTCAACTGCGGCGGTACAGGCTGAGATCGTGAAAAGGGATCCGCTCATAAACAGGGCCGTACAAAAAGCGCGTAACGTAGAATGCTTCATAGTGTTATTCCCTTCATCGCGGCCCGTCATATTTGTTTTCTTGGGCCTGCTTTAAGGCTTTCTATCTACAAAATCATATAATTTGCAAGTTGTTTTGCAAAAAGTTGCATTAAAATCTTGCAAAATCACCTCCGAAAAGGCCGTTATTGTGTCTAAATTGCCACAATTCAGCGCGAATTTGAGAAGTTTGAATAAATTATTTGCAAAATGAATGCAAAAAAGTGTAAACGCATTCCAATAGGGTCGAACTACAAGTGAATCCGGCCTCATAAATGATAATGCGTCGAGCAATATTAACGACGTAACGGAAGGGAAAAACAATGAATAAGTCGATGATCGAGTTATCACCACTAAGCCGCCAGCTTCTGATGGGAACGGCTTCATTTGCGATGCTAATGAGTGCTGCTCCGGCCTTTGCGCAAGACACAGCAGAGGAAGAAGTCGAAGATGTTGTTGTCACGACCGGTATTCGTCAGTCGATTGAGGACAGTCTTGAGCTAAAGCGTGAGAGTGGTTCAATCATTGAAGCCATCACGGCTGAAGATATTGGTAAGCTACCTGATGTCTCCATCGCAGACTCTCTTGCCCGCTTGCCCGGCGTCACCGCACAGCGCGTTCGCGGTCGTGCGCAATCCATCTCTATTCGCGGTCTTGGCCCGCAATTCTCACTCGCGCTCTTAAATGGTCGCGAAGTCGTCTCCACCAGCGGTAATCGCGGTGTAGAATTTGACCAGTTTCCATCCGAATTGATTGGCCAAGGCGTCGTATATAAAACATCCGATGCCCGTTTGGCGGCAACAGGCATTGCCGGTGCGGTTGATTTGCGCACGCGGAAGCCTCTGGAAACTGAAGAAGGCTTCGTGGTCTCCGGAAAATATGTCATCAATGATAATGGTGATCTGAACCCTGACTTCGGCGCCGATGGGTACCGTCTTTTTGGATCAGGAACTTTCCGCAACGAAGCAGATACGATTGGCCTGACAGTCGGTATTACACGTCAGTCAAATCCAACACAGATTTTCCAACGTGACCTTAAAACACAAGGCACCGCGCTTCTGCCCGGTACTAATACGGCCTATCCAATCGACAACCCGCGCCAGGGTGTGGAATCGCGCGATTTTGAGCGGACATCGATTGCGGGCACGCTACAATTTAATCCTGCCGCCGATATTGAATTCACATTTGATGGTTTTTATTCCGACTTTGACGATACAGGTATTTTCCGTGGTGTCGAAACGCCGCTCGCAACAGCGTGGACGGGTGATAATCCACCAACAGTAACGGGTTCAACAGGAACAGGACCATTTGTCGACTCTGTATCCTATACGCAAAACCCGGCAATCCTGCGGACGGATACGCAAGGCAATGAAGCTGAAATTTACGCACTCGGTGGCAACGTCGAATTTGGTGTTGGTGAAAATACACGCATCATGTTCGATGCTGGTTATTCAACAGTATCATCCAATGGCGTTGACTATGAAAGCTATGCCGGTCTCGGTAACAATATCCTCTACGGACCTAACAATTTTAACGCCAACTTCCGTGATAATTTCACATTCACTACGCCGTCTAGCGGCGAATATTCGATTGCAACAGGTCGCGATTACACAGACGCTTCTTCACTCTTCCTGACAGACCCGGGCGGATGGGGCCAAGTCGGCTTTATCCGTAACAATGAAGTTGAAGACGAGCTGACACAGCTCCGAGCTGAAGTCAGCCATGATCTCGATCTGCCATTCATTGACGGTATCGTTGCGGGTGCATTGTTCACCGGTCGTGAGAAATCAACGAGCGATATTCCGGCTGCCCTTCGTGCAGGTGCTGGATTCACAGACAACACAGCCCCAATTCCGAATGTTATCGGTTCCACAGATAGCGGCTCAATAGGTTTTGATATTGTCGCTTATGATTCATCTGATTTGATCGACAACGGTACCTACAGGGTCGACCAATTTGCAACGACAACGGTAGACATCCAAGAAAACGTCACGACGCTTTACGGCATGCTTGAGCTGGGCGAGGAAGGTTCCCGCATCAATGGTAATCTGGGCCTCCAATATGTGAAGACAGACCAGGAATCGACGGGTCAATTCGGCTCCTTCGCACAGCAAGCCGGGTCAATCCAAACAGCTGGCGATGAGTACGATCATTGGTTGCCGACATTGAACCTGTCCTTTGATGCATCTGATGAATTGGTCCTCCGTTTGGGTGCAGGTAAAGCAATTTCTCGCCCCCAGATTAATGATCTTTCAGCCAATTTGGGCGTCGGTTTCAGCCCGCTCGTTTGTCCAGATACAGACGGTGACGGCATTCCGGACACCTTCCTGGGTGTAACCCCAAATACGCCAAATACATGTTTGTCTACAGGCGGCGGTAACCCGTTCCTGCGTCCTTATGAAACGACATATGCCGATCTGTCTGCGGAATATTATTTCTCTCCCGCTGGCGCGATTTCGATTGCAGGTTTCTACAAAGATATTGGTGATTATGTTCAAGGCTCTTCAACCATCATCAATGATGCCGGTTTCGCATCCCTCTTCTTGGGTGCTGACTTCCTGGCCGCAAACCCGGGTGCTGCAGATGTTGCAGTCGGTGGACCAGCAAATGTGGGTGACGGCGAGCTGACAGGCTTTGAAGTTGCGGTTCGTCTTCCGTTGGAAGATGTGGTCGACATCGAATTCCTGTCCGGTTTCGGTTTGAACGCCGCGTTTACCTATAGTGACGCGTCTGTCGAATTTAACGGAAATAACGTTGATATTCCGGGCTACTCCAAAGAAACGGCCTCCGGTGAAATCTATTACGAGAAAGACGGTTTCCGAGCACGTTTAAATGCGCGTTACAGAAGTGGTTTCCGTGCAGAAATCCTGCAGTTTAACGGACAGAATATTGGCGCCAGTGCACTTTCAGAAACTATCTTGGATGCACAAGTCGGTTATGATTTTGATGATCGTTTCGGCGATTTCATGGACGGGACATCCATCAATGTTGAACTTTACAACATTACGGATGAGCCTTTCCGTACAACCAATGTAACCGCTGCGGGTGAAGATTTTGTTCGTCGCCGCGAAGACTATGGCCGGACAATCAACTTCACTCTCGCGAAGAAGTTCTAAACTCCATTACGAAACAGTTCCCCTCAAGTGACTGTTTTTAGACTTGCCGTCGGCGCTTATGCGTTGGCGGCATTTTTTTATGTCGCATCGCAAGTGATTGCACTGTTCTCACCGCGCGTTAGGATGTGGGCATGAGAGATCCAATTCAATCTATTATCATCGTTGGCGGCGGTACGTCCGGTTGGATTGCGGCTGCCTCTTTGGCAAAATATTTAGGTGAAACAATCGACATCACTTTGGTCGAGTCTGACGCTATCGGAACGGTCGGTGTGGGCGAGGCGACCATTCCGCAAATCAGAAAATTAAATGGAACATTAGGGCTCGACGAGGCCGAATTTGTGCGTGCCACTAAAGGCAGCTTTAAACTGGGCATTGAGTTTAATGATTGGGGTCGTCTGGGTGAAAGTTATCTCCACACATTTGGCGACCCCGGTCTCGATTTAGCGGGGTTGAAATTTCATCATTACTGGCTTCGTGCGCACCTGACAGGCGACCAAAAATCATCGCTTTGGGATTATTCCCTCCATAATCGCGCTGCCTATTCTCACAAATTTGCGCCCATTCAACGTGTAGGTAAGACGCAAATGGGTGGTCTGTCTTACGCCTATCATTTTGACGCGGGGCTTTACGCAAAGCATCTTAGAAAACTGGCTGAAAGTCTC
>CAYZGF010000013.1:9773-12447 GCA_964477595.1 uncultured Algimonas sp. | reverse complement strand
TACACAAAATCCACGGCGCGTGAGGCAGGTTGGCAATGGCGTATTCCGCTCCAACATCGCACCGGAAATGGTCATGTATTTTGCGATGGTTTTACGACTCAAGATGATGCGACGAATAGACTGGTCGATAGCTTAGACGGAGAGATAATCGGAACGCCGAAACAACTCCGATTTACAACAGGTCGCCGGGACGAATTCTGGTCGAAAAATTGTATCTCACTGGGCTTGTCTTCGGGCTTTTTGGAGCCGTTGGAGTCCACATCCATTCATTTCGTGCAGAGCCATGTGTCTCGTCTGCTGGAATTTTTCCCGGACAAGCATTGCGGCGCGGCGACGCGGGCCGAATATAACCGCATTGTTGGAAAAGAGTTTGAACTTGTCCGGGACTTTCTGGTTCTGCATTACAAACAAACCCAGCGTGACGATACTGAGTTCTGGCGTTACTGCCGCGATATGACCGTTCCGGACAGCTTAATCCATAAGATGGAATTATTTGCCGAAACCGGACATATTTACCGCGAAATTGATGATATTTTCCGTGAGAGCAGCTGGGTCCAAGTCATGATCGGACAGGGTCTCGTGCCGCGTGATTACCACCGCATGGCGGATAAATTGAGCGCGGGAAAATTAAAGCAATTTCTCTCTGATGTGGATGCACTCATTGGACAAACGGTTGCGCCGCTGCCGACACATGCCGAATTCATCTCAAGAAATGTCTGTACCTAACGGGCTTGAATAAGGGTTTGGATGGCTTGCGCGTGTGTCGGCATGGCTTGCGTTGCGGCGTTTATAGCGCTTTTCACCTGAGTGAACCTTGTGTCCACGGGAATGCCGCGAGAGCCTGCGCGAGCTGATAGTCCCGGCGCTCTTTCAGGGATAACGCCCTGACCGATAAGGACAGCTAGCCAACTTGGTTTTCCAAATAGTTCACGCCCATCTAGAGAGATGACTCCATTTTGACGGAAATGATCAATCTTGAACTGAAGCGTGTCAGAAATTTCCAGCGCTGCCATCTCCTTCCAGAATGGCTCGTCCCGCTCATTGGCTATATAATGCAGGACAAGGAAATCCCGGATGCGTTCATATTCTCCGACTGTCAGACGGTTATATTCCTCTGCCAAAAGCGGCGACATTTCACGGTTAGGAAAGAGGGTGAGAAGTCGCATAATTGCAAATTGAATGAGGTGCAGTGAAGTCGACTCCAGCGGTTCCATAAAGCCTGCAGAAAGCCCCACGGCGATACAATTCTTGTTCCAGAATTTTTTTCGGCGGCCCGTTAGGAACCGAAGATGTTTGGCGTCTGCCATAGGCGCCCCGTCGAGATTATCGCGCAGAGTTTGCTCGGCTTCTTCAGCTGTGGTGAAACGATCGCAATACACATAACCATTGCCCGTTCTGTGTTGCAGCGGGATGCGCCATTGCCATCCTGCCTTTCGACATGTTGAACGTGTGTAAGGAAGGGGGTCACCATTGCTTTCAGACGGGATTGCCACCGCACGATTGCACGGCAACCAGTGTGACCAATCTTCATATCCTGTTTTCATCGCGCCTTCGATCAAGACGCCGATGAAGCCCGTGCAATCCAAAAACAGATCGCCTTTAATGATTTGGCCGCCCTGCATTTGGACGCTCAAAATATGTCCGGTTTCTGAGTCTAAATTTACGTCAGATACGCGGCCTTCCAGGCGCGTGACATTTCGGGCCTCGGAGTATTTTCGCAAATAAGCGGCATAGAGTGTCGCGTCGAAATGATAGGCATAATCGAGGCGCGACTGGACCTGTCGCGGATCTCGATTGGGGTGTGTAAACCGCCCCGTTTTGGATGCGGCATAACAGATGCTGTAATCGTCCAGCGGTCCGGCTTTCCCGCCGTTTAAATGATCGGACAGCCAATAATGATGAAAGGGAACATGCACATCAAAATCTGCGCCATAGTGCCCGAATGGGTGGAAATAGCTCTCGCCTTCCTTGGTCCAGCCATCAAACTCAATACCAAGTTTGAAACTGCCTTGAGTTGCGCGAACAAAGTCAGCCTCTGAAATACCAAGTCGCTGATTAAATTGTCGAATTGGTGGAATTGTGGCCTCACCGACGCCAACGGTTCCGATGGCTTCGCTCTCGATGAGGGTGATATTTGCGGATTGTCCAAGGGCATTGGCGAGTGCAGCTGCGCTCATCCAACCGGCAGACCCGCCACCAACGATGATAATTCGTTTCACTAAATCAGTTTCAGTCATGACGATCATCCAAATTTTGCAATTTTTGCAAAGAAAAATGACGTTTTACTTGGTAAAACGCTCGTAGCCCTTCACATTTTTGCAAATTTATGTAAATTACAATGAAACTATAAAGGGGATCGACCATATGTCTATGCGCACACTGTCACTGTTAGGAACCGCATTGTGGCTGACCGCCTGTGCCCAGCCCGATGCAACGTCTGAGCGGGTAACAGAGGTTCCCGCTCAAACCGGAGCCCAGCTCACCACGTCCGTCGAAACGCTCGACATCGCGCAGATGAACCATGTGCGCCAGCAGCTTTCGCAATTAAAGGGCGGCGGGCTGACGCACCATGCCGCTCCGGCCCGCGTCACAAGTTACATTCTGTCTGATGTTGTCGGCGATGATCTCAGGGTCATCGCCAGTGGTCCAACCGTGTCACCCATCGGAACACCAG
>CAYZGF010000013.1:1223-9763 GCA_964477595.1 uncultured Algimonas sp. | reverse complement strand
ACGATCGTCGAAACGCTCGACATGGCGCAGATGACGAGTCCTGATGGAAATATCGCCTATCGACTCTTCACTGAGGACGGGCTTCTTAAATATGCAGTGACATTCCAAGGTGAAGATGTGGTCGGTCAATCACGTCTCGGTCTGCGCTTTGCGGAGGGCTTTGGACCCGACGCCAATATTGAAATCTTGAGCCTGGAATCGACCAGCCGGGATGAGAGCTGGGAACAGCCTTGGGGGGAACGCCGCGTCGTGCGTGACCAACATGAAGAAATTCTTGTTCAGGCCCGACGTGCGCCAGAGGGTGACGCGCCAGATATCCGCTTTGCCATTCGTGTGCGGGCTTTCAATGATGGTTTGGGTTTCCGTTACGAAATTCCGAAACAAGCATCCTTGCCGAATACGGTTTCCGTTATGGACGAACTTACCGAATTCAATGTGGGGCAGGAAACAGAAAGCTGGTGGATTCCATCACGCATGTATAATCGTTATGAATATCTTTATCAAAACACGCCCGTTTCTGATATACAAATGGTCCACACGCCGGTGACGTTTAGGAAAGAAAACGGCACGCATTTATCAATCCATGAAGCTGCTCTTGTCGATTATTCGGGTATGAGTTTGGAACAGGAACGCGAAGGCGTTTTGGAGGCGTCACTCGCTCCGCGCAGCGATGGCAAAAAAGTTGTGACGTCGCTGCCAATGAAAACGCCGTGGAGAACTATTCAAATTGGTGATGAAGCCGTCGATTTAATTAATTCGGACATCATTCTGAATTTGAATGAACCGAATACACTCGGTGATGTCTCCTATTTCGAACCCGGAAAATATGCTGGAATTTGGTGGGATCAGCATATTCGCAACGGCACTTGGGGGCAGAAGCAGGGTGATATTGAAGGCCTGCACGCCGCCACGACCGCACGCACCAAGGCCTATATGGATTTTGCAGCCGAAAATGATTTTGTCGGCGTATTGGTCGAAGGGTGGAATATCGGTTGGGACGATGACTGGTTCAATAATGGGGACGTTTTCTCTTTCACCGAAACCTATGATGATTTCGATATCGAAGCCGTCGCAGCTTATGCGGAGGAGGTCGGTACGCGCCTTGTCGGCCATCACGAAACCTCCGGTAATATCACCAATTATGAAGACCAGTTGGAGGACGCGCTCGACCTCTATCAGAAAAGCGGTGTGCGTGTGATCAAATCCGGTTATGTCGCGGATGACGGAAATATCAAACGTATCGATGAAAATGGCGTGCCACGCTATGAATATCACGACAGCCAGCATCAGGTGGATCACCACCTGAAAGTCGTTAAACGCGCCCATGCTCATGAGATCGCGATGAACCCGCATGAGCCGGTTAAAGACACCGGATTGCGCCGGACCTATCCGAATTGGGTCAGTCGCGAAGGAGCTCGGGGTCAGGAATTTAATGCCTGGGGTGTCCCGCCAAATGGTCCGGATCATGTGCCGAATTTGATCTTCACCCGCATGCTCTCCGGCCCGATGGATTACACCGCTGGCGCTTTCGATCTCCGCCCCAGCGAAAAACCGCCCGTGCGTGAGGATTTCCAGCGAAACAGCCCCGCCTCGCGCATCGAGCACACGTTGGCCAAGGAACTCGCGCTCTATGTGACGATCTACTCCCCCATCCAGATGGTCGTCGACAGCCCCGAAGAATATGCCCAACGCCCCGACGCATTCCAGTTTATCAAGGACGTCCCGACCGATTGGGAAGAGAGTATTGCACTGGACGGCGAGGTCGGAGATTTCGCGGTCATCGCCCGTCAAGACCGCAATAGCGACGACTGGTATCTTGGTGCCGTCACGGATGAAGAGGCCCGCACAGTGGAAGTTGACCTAACATTTCTGTCAGAGGGAGCCTATAAGGCACAAATCTATCGCGATGGTTCCGAGGCCGATTATGATGCCAATCCCTATGACATCCGTATCGAGACGCGACAGGTGACATCTGCTGATCGTTTGATCCTGCCTATGGGGCGCTCAGGTGGCGCGGCGGTACGGTTCCGGAAGCTTTGATCAATGAATAAAGCTATCTCCATTACGGCAGCGTTTGCGGTTCTCTCTGCCTGCGCGGCGGCAGAGCCGGAGATTGATTGGTCTTATGAAAGTACCGTGCGAGCGGACACGCCTGCCGGGAATGTGAAGGCTGTGACCGGACAGGTCATCCGCACGAAAATTGAGTCGGATCGCGTATCGTCCCGTGAGATCGAAATCTGGCTGCCGGGATCTTATGCGACCCAGCCGGGTCGGCGCTATCCGGTGCTTTATATGCATGACGGGCAAAATGTGTTTGACCCGGCAGGGTCCGAATATTCCGGCTGGGATTGGGGCGTGGATGAAGCCATGACGTCGCTCGGGATCGAAGCGATCGTCGTGGCCCCGCATAGCGATAGTGAAACCCGCAATATTGATTATTTTCCGCAAAAAGCCGCGGACGTTTACGGCGACGTTTTTCGCCGCGATTTCGGTCCTGATTTCACACCTGAAACACTGAATGCGGATGACTACCTCTTTTATCTCACGCAGGAGGTGAAGCCGTATATTGATGCAAACTATCGCACATTGCCGGAGGCTGAACACACCTCTGTCATGGGCTCCTCCATGGGCGGGCTGATCTCGCTCTATGCGATCAGCGAATATCCGAATGTGTTCGGTCAAGCGGGCATGGTCTCGACCCATTTCCCGCTCGCCGATGGTATCCTGACGGAATATTTTGCAACGCGCTTGCCCGATCCGGAGACGCACCGTCTCTATTTCGATTACGGAACGGAAACGCTCGACTATAATTATGAGGGGTTTCAGGACCGGATGGATGCAGGGGTCGATGCGGCCGGTTATGTGCGGGGCGAAAACTGGACAACGCGTAAATTTGAAGGCGCTGATCATTCCGAACGGGCTTGGCGCAACCGCGTCCATGTCCCGTTACAATTTTTGCTGACAGGTGAAGCTGTTAAGGGCGGAGAAGAGAAATGAAGAAAATACTGACCAGCTTGATGCTCGGATCAACACTCGCATTGGCCGCTTGTGCGACCGAGGTGCAGGAGGTGGCCGCCGATGAGGGAGAGCTGCAAGCGATCAAACCGGTGACGACCTCCACCGTGACCCACCCCGACTGGTCGCGCGACGCGGTCATTTACCAGATCAATACGCGCCAATATTCGCAAGCCGGGACGTTCAAAGCTGTGGAAGCCGACCTCGACCGTATAAATGCGCTCGGCGTAGATATTCTCTGGCTTATGCCCATCCACCCCATTGGCGAGGCCAAGCGCAAGGGAGGCCTCGGCAGCCCCTATGCCGTGCGTGACTTCCGCAAGGTCAATCCTGAGCTTGGAACAGAGGCTGACTTCCGCTCTCTCGTGGACGCGGTGCATGCACGCGGCATGAAGCTCATAATCGACTGGGTGCCCAACCACTCTGCGTGGGACAATTGGATGATCACCGAGCGCCCGGACTGGTACACGCGGGACGCCAATGGCGAGATGCAGCATCCACCGGACACGGATTGGGTTGATGTTGCGGATTTGAACTATGACAATTCCGAACTTCGCGATTATATGCGCGAGTCGCTCGCCTATTGGGTCGAGGAATTCAATATTGACGGCTATCGCTGCGATGTGGCGGGTATGGTGCCGACGGATTTCTGGAATTCGGTTCGTCCGCGTCTCGACTCCATCAAACCCGTCTTCATGCTGGCCGAGTGGCAGCAGCCGGAATTACATGAGAAAGCGTTCGACGCCACTTATGCTTGGCGCTGGAAGGAGATCATGCAGGGCATTGCAAAGGGCGAAAATACGGCCGCCGACCTGACCGGCTATTACGCGGATTACAAATCCGACTGGCCTGCCAATGCGATGCGCATGGCCTATACCGATAATCACGATCAGAATACTTGGGACGGCCTCACGCAGGAGATTTATGGTGACGCCTATGAGGCGGCCATCGTCTTGCAATTTACCGGGGAAGGTATTCCGCTGATTTATAACGGGCAAGAATGTGACAATCGAAACCGTCTCGAGTTTTTTGAGAAGGACGAAGTCGTCTGGAATTGTAATGATCCAATCGGCGAGCTTTTTTCTGGTCTCGTGGACTTGAAGACGAATGTCCCCGCTTTGCATAACGCGCCTTGGGGCGCGCGGCAGGTTTCGATCAAAACCACAAATCCTGAAAATGTTTTTAGCTTTGTTCGTGAAAAAGATGGCAGTAAAATTGTGGTCACGGCCAATTTATCAGACGCGCCGCAAACATTCCAATATTTGGATGAAGCAGCCATGGGAAGCTATACCGTGTTCCCGGCGGGCACTGGTACAGCAACTGAGATAGTGGTAACAGAAGGTGAGAAAATGCTGCCCGCTTGGGGTTGGTCGGTTTATGTTCGAGATTAAACAGATAGGCCACTCCAAGGAACCGGTCGTCATCATTGATGACTTTCACCCGAGTTTCGATGATTTAAAAGCCACCGCTCAGAGGCGAGCGTTTGCAAAGCAGGCCGAGTTTTATCCCGGTGTTCAAGCGGCTGCAGACCCTTCTCATTTACAGCCCGTGGCCCCTATATTGACGGAGATTTTCAAGGAGGCTTTTGGCATCCAAAAGGGCGTGGGGCTTATTCAATGCGCTTATTCTATCGTCACGACACCGGATACGGATTTAACGCCAATCCAAAGATTGCCACATGTCGACACAACTGATCCGGGCCGCGTGGCACTCTTGCATTATCTCAGCGGTCCGGAACAGGGTGGTACGGCTTTCTATCGCCACAGAGAGACGCAATTAGAAGTTCTTTCTGCCAAGACTTATCCCACTTACAAATTATCGCTTGAGCGCGAGGGCTTGCCCAAGTCGGGATATATGCGCGGGTCGGATGATCGATTTGAAATGATTGAACATATAGAGGCGAAGCCAAACCGGGCGGTGCTCTATAGATCTGCGATACTGCATTCAGGCTGTATTCCTGAGAATGCTGAATTGTCTTCTGATCCGGGGAAGGGGCGATTAACGCTCAATAGTTTTTTCCAGAGCAAGGATGAACTCTAAGTTTCAGCTCAGTCTTTTTCCATTCTCCCTATATGCCCGTGCTCGTTTTCCGGGATCATATAGAACTATATCACCTTGCGCTGGTTGAATGAATACGTCCGGTTTGTTTGCGGGGCGTTGATTTGGGTGCTGCTTGTAGCAGCTGACACATCTTTCAGTTTGACGAATAAATCGTAAGGGAAGACTCCGCTATTGCGTGAGTTACTTTATAACGTTATGGGCTAAGTGTGACGAATTTCGTGGACATATGGCATTCTCTCCTCACGAATGTGAAAACTTTAGCGAGGGTAAGAGCTTTATTTCGTGTCCTTCTTCTTTCTCTCTTCGTTTATGGGCAAGCTGCCTGGGCGTCCCATGATCACAATCATGAAGATGGGCACGAAGATCAACCACATGAAACAGCTTGCGTATTTTGTGTTTTAACGACGAGCGATGAAGAGATTTTGGGAGATGATGCCGATCTCCCTGATGAACCCGTTTTTTTATATGTATTATGTGCTGAGTCGGCAGCGCCCGTTGAAAATCGTGATCTTTTCGAAAAGACTCAGCATGACGGCCTGGCCCCGTCATTGCCATTAGACAGGCGATCTGACGCCGTTCGGGCACCCCCTTACCAATAGAGAAATATCGTAGAGCCGATTTTGCCTGCAGGCATCACAATGTGGTGCCTTTGCTTAGGCAATATCTGCATATTTCAATCGCCATGGATCAGCTGTTTCAACCATGAAGCATCAAAAAGCTAATGGCGTACTCACCTTCAATATAGGAGGTCTCGATATGTCTGTTGACTTAAAGACTCCATCATTTGCGACCGAAACACCGAATATTAATGCCATATTGGCACAAGCTGAACAGATTATAGATGTAAAAGGGGGACGTTTTACGGCTATCCGAAAACATATATATCAATTGCTTCTTGCTGCACCTCACCCTTTAGGCGCCTATGAGATTATCGAAAATCTCGATGGCGTAGGCGCACAAAAACCCCCAACCGTTTATCGCGCCTTAGCGTGGCTTATCGAGCACGGATTGGTTGCCAAAATAGAATATAATTCGAGATATGCGGCACTCCCGCTGGGTATTGAAGCGGACGATCTCGCCTTCGTCATCTGTAGAGAGTGCGGCGATACGGACACATTTGAAGCACCGGGTCTTTCAAAGTCTTTACATCAAACTGCTAGGGATCGCGGATTTGCAGATACGCAGATGGTGATGGAGATCATTGGTTTGTGCGGTGGGCATAAGCGTGAGACGAATTGATGAGTGCTAAATCAATAGATCATGCAGGGGTCGCTATCTCCGCACTCTGTATCGTACATTGTGTCTTGATGCCTGTTCTTGCGAGTGCGCTCCCCGTCGCTGGTTCAATCGCCGAGAATGAAGTGTTGCATAAGGTACTCGTTTTGATCGCCATTGTGCCTGCGGTATTTGCGTTTGGTGGTGTCCAGCAGTCCAAGTTCGCAATTGCTATCCGTATGCTCGGAATGTTTGGCGTTTTAACTCTTTTAACAAGTGCGTTCATTGAAACGTTGCATGATATGGAGACTATTCTGACAATAATGGGCGCGCTCAGTTTGGCGTCAGCGCATATTTGGAGGATTGCGGCAAATCGGGCGCACCCCCATCAGAATTGACTTTTTGAGCATTTAGCTTATATAAGATACATGCGTATTTTAGCCGCCACATCCATTGTTCTACTAACGTCAGCTTTGGCCTTGCCATCTGTGGCATGCGATCGGCATGGCGGAATGTTTGGCCAACTTAGCGGAGCGAGTTGGACGGATTACAATCCGGCTACCGCTGAGTCGGACGCATTATTCCTAGAAGAGCAGTTGTCGAAGTGGCACGCACGAAACTCAGAGCCGAGCGTTGAGGCAAAACCTGCGAAACCAAGCTTTTCCAAAGTTACGTCACGTGCATCATTGGCCGCACAGGCCCGTTTGGCTAAAAAGTCCAAGCCGTCACAAGATAATACTGAAGTGAAAGCTGAGGTATCTGTCGAAAATGCTGTAAAGCCGTCTGAAACAGCATCACGCTAAATCCGCGTTGACAATCCATCAGAAACAGACCGTTTCAATGCGATAAGTGCCGGGATCAAACCCAATATTGCTGCGATAACGGTCAATGCTATCACCACATACGCATCTGTGACACCCGGCAATTTGCTTACCGTACTGATACTAAAACGTGACTCCAAATAAGGGCTCATCGCCCATATTAACGCGTAGAGTAACACAAGCCCAAGCACGGCCCCCGTGAAAGCAATGAGTGCCGCCTCGCTAACCAGCAGGCCAATAATTGTTCTGCCTCTTGCGCCAACAGATCGCAGAATTGCCATTTCGCGTCGCCGCTCATTCAAAGTGGTGAGTATGGATGTTAGGACCCCGATCAAACCAACGATCACAACAAACCCTGACACGATAGCGAGGGCGCGCTCTACAATTGAGACTGTCCCCCATAACTGACTAAGCGCCACACCCGGAATAACAGCCTGTAATGGTTCCTGAGCGTATGTGTTGAGGTCTCGTTGCAGGCGTAATGTTTGTATTCTTGATTTAGCGCCAACAAGTAACGCCGTAACGCTTTCAGGTTGAAGGTCTAAAGCCCGAAGTCTGTCTTGAGAAACTGCCCGACTTGCTGGTGTTGGGGTGCCATCTTTCCATCCAACATGAATAGCTTCGATCGCGGCAATGCTTACATATACGGATCGATCAACGGGTGTGCCTGTGGGTTCGAGGATGCCGACGACACTAAACGGTTTCTCGTCATGATTGACAAAGCTTGTCCCGCCCAAGCCGTGCGACAGGGTCAGCGTGGTATCCATGTCATAACCGAGTTCGCGGGCCACTTGTGCGCCTATGACGGTATCAAACAAATCATTGAATGGTTGACCGCCTTGGAAGGTTATGTCCCGATCCCCCGCATATTTATAACGGTCAAAATATTCCGGCGTCGTTCCAACAACACGATATCCGCGATGCGTATCACCCAGGCTGATTGGAACGGTCCAAGCCACATCTGGCCTCGCGGCGATATCTTCATATGTTTCATAGGTGATATTATTAGTCGGGTCCCCGATTTGAAAAACGGAATAGAGGACAAGATTGACCGGACTTGATCTGGCACCGACGATCAAGTCCGTGCCGCTGATGGTGCGTTCGAAACTCGCCCGCGCGCCTTGCCGCAAATTTTCAACAGCTAAAAAGAGCAAAACGGCGGTGGCGATAGATAAAATCGTCAAAAGTGCCGTGTAACGACGTGCCCAAAGAGAGCGCGCCGCTAACGCTATGATTACAGGAGCTTTCATTGCGGTGGGACCTTATTCAAGGCGGTTAGATCGATTGATCTGTCAAAATGTTTGGCCAGACTTAAGTCATGGCTGACGAAGAGAAGGCTACACTCAAACCGTTTTCTTTGCGTATCGAGCAGCTCAATAAAACGGTCTCGATTATCGCTATCCAATGCCGATGTTGGCTCATCCGCAA
>CAYZGF010000013.1:0-1123 GCA_964477595.1 uncultured Algimonas sp. | reverse complement strand
AGGTTTAATTGTTGAAAAATGATGCCGAGATGATCTGCTCGCATCTTATCCCGACGTCCCGACGAAAGAGACGTCATATCAGTGCCGCAAATGGAAATACGACCTTCTCGAGGATTTAAAACGCCGCCAATCAGGCCGAGAAGTGTACTTTTGCCCGACCCACTCGGTCCGCGCAAAAAAACGCTCTCCCCGCGCTCAATCCGCAATTCATCAATTTGAATCAGCGTTTCAGAACGGTCATAGCCAAATTTGACATTTTGAAGCTCAAGAACAGGGTCAGTATTCATAGGGCTCTATTTTTGAAAGATTGAGTTCATACGCACTATTGCCCAAATCATTCAAAAATTCGCCGGTTTTTAATGTGCCTTCCAACCAGAAAGGCTCATAAATATTATCAATTTTTGCGGCTGTATCAGAGTTGACGAGTATGATCTGGTTGGGTGGCGGCGGCGGTGTGTGGAGACAGGCCCCGAAATAAGGAACCAGTAAAAATTCTTTATATTCCGCACTCGCATTAAAATCGAAAGGGACCACGTAACCCGGTACGCGGATGCGCTTTCCATCCAAATCTTTCACAACGTTGAACGTTCCAATTTGCTCCATCGTGTCTGCGGCGCTGCCCTCTTCAATCATGGAAGAAACATCTGTATTTTCAGAAGCCGCCTCAGCCAGAGTTGAGCTGTTCTGAGTCATTCTACGCTCAAAATCTTCGTAAAATTCGACGTAGAGTGTTTCGAGAAGCTCGTCCTCACCCTCCGGCATCAAGTCTTCCCACGTTATCTCTGTAACGTCTGACTTGGCCTGATCCTCAACTTGAGTGGTGTCTAAAGCCGTACCGCCGTTAGGGTCTGAGCACGCGACAAGCCCAACAGATAGGACTGACGCCAGGAGTAGTTTGTTAAAAGGATTCATCGCTTTAAATCCGCCGTGGTTTTGGAAGGAGTCAGAATAGCACTCATTTGCTGTGATGGGCCGAGATATACAAGTTCCAGTTCAGTTAAATTCGGGAAAACTTCAAAGAGTTCGACCTTAACGGTTTCAAGTTTTTCAATGTTACGACAGGTCAGCGAATAAGTTAAAGTGACGTCTTTATGGCTTTCGCTGCCTTCATGTTCATGGTGTT
>CAYZGF010000012.1:18822-22723 GCA_964477595.1 uncultured Algimonas sp. | reverse complement strand
CTTCGACCGCTTGTAATTCACCAGCCGGCGATCCGTTAGCGCCAATGTTTAATGGTTGATAGGAGGAGCCGATTTGAGTCAAACCACCCGACTCGCCAATACGGCCAGTAGACATTGTCACGGGACCGCTGGGTAAAGAGAAAGCAATCTCTCCGCCTATGCCGTCAAACGTCGTGCCAGTGCCGGGCGTGATTGACTGTAATAATCCATCTGTATCAAATTCAGCTTCAAATTGAGCAACCGGAACCGGTGTGCCGGTTGAGTTGTCAGAGATATCGAAATTCCAACCTGTTCCAGCCGCATTGCGCCCAATCGTTATATCAATTCCATTTGGTAGGCCGACACCGTTAAAATACTCAATTGGAAGGCTAAAAGTTTCACCGGGAGCAAGAGCTGCCGGATCTGCAGGCAAGTTGACACCTAAATTAAAATTAGTTGTCCGCTCGGCATTGAAGCGCCCGATGTTTAAATCGACGGGTACAAGGCCTGTTTGGGAGCTGCGGCCGCCAGTAATTGCCGCGCCATCCTCTCCTATTGGCCAACCCATTAGATATAAGCCACTATTTGTGCTTAGCAGACCATCTGCGTCTGGCTGAAAACCGCCTGTTGGAACCATCAAGAACTCACGTTCTGTTGACGGCGCGTCAAGTCCTGCACGCGTCGTGACAGGCAGCATACCGCCGCCATTAATAGCAAGATCGGTGGAACGGCCTGTTCCAATTAATGCGCCGGGATCAGAGACGTCACGAAACGCTTGGCTGCTAACACCGCCCGCTGAATAAAGGCTCGGACGTTGATTTACGACAAGGGAGGAGAAATCGACATCGGCACGCTTGTAACCGTAAGTCCCAGAATTTGCGATATTGTTTGAAATGGTTGCAAGTCGTGTGGCATTTGCAGTCAGTCCAGACACGCCCGCGTTAAGTGAAGATGTTATGGTCATTGAATTAATCCTATGTTTCATCGGCTCTCCTGAGCGTGAGGTTTAGGATAAGTGTAATACACTAATAAAGTGTATAACTATAAGTTGTATTATACGCCTGTATACTTTCTACTCTTTTGCAGCCAAGTCATTCCGAAGGATGGTAATTGAAATTCTACGGTTTCTGGGGTCGCTTGCGTTTTCGAATAAGGGCTCGGTTGCGGCTTTGCCGCTGATTTCACGTATGCGGTCTTCATTTTTGCCTGCGCCCATAAATAATCGATAAGCTGTATTCGCGCGGTCTGTTGAAAGATTCCAATTCGAATAACCCTCGCGATTTTTAAAGACGAGATTATCTGTATGACCTGTGATTTTAATGCCGTTTTTAACGTTAGACAAAACGTCTGCAATGTGGGCAGAAAGCCTTATTAGGGCTCTAGAGGGTTCGGCACTGCCCGATGCGAATAGAGGGGCTTCTTCACGATCAGTAACTTCAATGACGAGGCCTTCGGGCGTTAATCTCAAACTGATGTGTTCACTGAGTTCTGCAGCCTCCCCCGCCATCGCTTTTTCTAATGCTGCCGCAACAGTTTCAGAAACGTCTCCTGCATCCGGTGTTGGAACAACTTGGCTGGGGTTATCTGTCGTTTCTTTTGAAACTTTACTGAGTGTTGTCTCAGCAGTAACGCTTTCACCATTTAGAGCATCTGCGCCACCGCCTGAAACGGCTGCGATTGGAATGGATGGGTTAAAATAGTCCGCGATTCCCTTGCGCTGGTCTTCAGTTGTCGCATTGAGAAGCCACATGAGCAAAAAAAATGCCATCATAGCAGTCACAAAATCCGCATAAGCAACTTTCCAAGCGCCGCCGTGATGTCCGCCGCCTTGGATTTTCTTAACACGTTTTATGATGATGTTCTGCTGTGTCATCTCAATTTGATACAACCATAAAGTGTGTAAAGTAAGTATATTTATGGTTAATAAAACTTTTACAGGGAAAACAGAGCCTTAATTTTTAGGTAACGATAACAACCTATGATTATATTTTTTTATTACTTAGGAATCAGAGTGTCTCTTCTATCTAAGAAAATTTCTCTATCCGTCACGCCCCCAGCGAAGCCGCTAAAACGCTCTGATGTAGAACTCTATTTGCGAGATCACTTTAGGGATGCATTTAACCAATGGACTGGTCGTTCTAATTGGACGATGGCATGTGATCGAGTCTCGCTGCAACTTGCGAAGGATGCTTTTGGCGATGAGAATCAAACTGAAGCGTGTCTGTTATCATCAAAGGACCAGGTTCAACTGATACATCTGAAAGTACCTGCAAGTTTAGAGAGATTGGCAACAGCTGATGCACTTGGTGTCGATATTGATGATATGTCAGATGCCTTGGATGGTTTCAGCAAAGTTCATAGTCGGGGAATAATTGAAAATCTAATACGGACTGTTACGGGTTTCGATTTGCAGGAGGAAAGCCGTACCGAGTGGATTTCATCGCAAGCGATAAAACTCCATTGCACGAAAGCGCCGGATACATGGTTGTGCAAGAGTAACTGGACGCTCTTTGATGCTGCCGAAGATACGGCCTATAAAGTCACGCTTACTGTAAATCGGTCAATGCTACCTGATTTTGATGAGTTATCAGGAGAAGATGACGACGTTCCAACACTCGAGCGTTTGGGAGAAACTCTGGGTCCCTGTAGGTTGCCGGTTCGTATTATAGGCGGCAAAGTGACTCTCAGTATTGCAGATTGCATGAAGCTGGAAATTGGACAAACTTTTGAACTGCCCGAAATTGATTTCAATGCTGTCGATATGAAAATGCCCAATTCGGAGGACGTACTGGTTCAAGCGACTCTTGGTACGCATTTTGGTGCCAAGGCTGTCCGATTGAGTTCCGGTGTGGATGATGATTTTCTCGTGAGATATGCAGCAGAGCTCGAAACCAGCTAATATATAGAGTCTTGAGCAATTCAGCCGCCGCGAGCATAATTTATATAAATTTTAACTGTTCCCGCTTTAGTTGCATTTTATGAATGCAATCATTGGTACAATTGTTACGTTTGCCTGCGTCTTTGGGGGATACCTCTGGGCTGGAGGGAAAATTGGGATTATTCTGCATTCCCTTCCATATGAAATGATGATGATTGGCGGGGCGGCCATAGGCGCGTTTATCTGTGGCAATGATACCCATACTATTAAAGCTACAGCCAAGGACCTTGGGGCTGTATTTAAGGGCCCAAAGTGGAAGCGGCAAGATTATACTGACCTACTCTGTCTAATGCATGAGTTGGTCGCTCTTTCTCAAAAGAGCCCTGTTGATGTAGAGGCCCATATTGAAGACCCAGAAAGTTCTGCGATTTTCCAAAAATATCCACGCGTACTCGCAGCTCATGAGTCTGTGGAGCTGATCTGCGATACCATGCGCTCTATGCTTATGAATTTTGATAATGTGTATCAGGTCGAAGAGTTATTGGACAAACAGCTTGAGACAATGGCGGAAGAAAGTTTGCACGGATCACATGCACTACAAACGATGGCTGATGCCTTACCAGCGTTAGGAATTGTGGCTGCGGTGCTCGGCGTTATTAAGACAATGGCATCAATTGATAAGCCGCCGGAAGTATTGGGTGCGATGATCGGCGGGGCTCTCGTCGGTACATTCCTCGGGGTATTCTTAGCTTATTCAATCGTTGGCCCCTTAGCGAACCGAGTGAAACAAATTCGTGAGCAAGAGGCTTATTTCTATGCGCTTATTCGTGAAGTATTGGTTTCAAGTCTCCACAAAAACGAAACGAATATATGTATTGAAGTGGCCCGCCGCAGCGCACCACATGAATGTCGTCCTACATTTACTGAGGTCGAGACAGCGTTAAAAACTCTCAAGGCCGCCGCATGATAAGGTTTTGTTTAATAGGGGGTCTAGTCTCAGCCAGCTTGTTGGCAACGGACATCGTCGAAGCCCAAACAGAGACT
>CAYZGF010000012.1:8414-18722 GCA_964477595.1 uncultured Algimonas sp. | reverse complement strand
CTCATTTTACAGGACTTGCGGACTGCGGACCTGAATTTGAAACCTGGGCGCATCTCGCCATTAGTCAGAAGAATGCTACAGCTGTTAATGTTGAGATCGCTATCTCAGGGCTCTATCACCAAACCCCTTACATCCGCGAACGGGCCGGTTTGACCTTGGCTATTTCTGCAGGCTTAGCTGGAAATAGAGCATCACTTAGACGTTTTGCAGATATGCTTGAAGATGCAGGTCTTCACGGAACGTTAGATTTAGAGCGTGACCCGCGACACATCCTGCTTGATGCATTGTTATTGGAAAATAATGATTTTGAGGGTGCTCGCCAAAGGTATGAATGGCTGAGTGAGAGCGATGGTCCTGAACAGATTTTCGCGCTCGATAGATTAACAGCTCTTGGTGCAAGTGTTTTAGCAGTCGAGGCGTTGGAGCGTATTGGTCAGGACTTAAGTAGAGACGATCGTTCCCAGCTTACTGACTTAAAGTTAAAGGCAGCACTTAGGTCTTCGAGTTTGGCGACAGTCTCTGAGCTTATCCAGTCTGACTCGATTAATGTATCAGATATTTCCGAAGATCATTTTGCAGAGTTTGTAAAGCGTACCCGTGTGGCTTTGTCTGGTGAT
The DNA here is from genome assembly GCA_964477595.1 of uncultured Algimonas sp. Taxonomy (GTDB): domain Bacteria; phylum Pseudomonadota; class Alphaproteobacteria; order Caulobacterales; family Maricaulaceae; genus Litorimonas. The sequence goes on along the minus strand of CAYZGF010000012.1, from coordinate 18,105 downwards.
GATATAAATGAAAAAATTCTAGCACTGGATATTTATAACCGATTTGAAGCTAATTTTGAAAATGAAGAACTGGAACCACTTGCGAAGTCTGCACTCGTTTCAGTTTTAGGAAAAACAAGCGAAAAGACCACGACAGAAAGTGACAACGAAGCCACTTACTTTGCAAATCGGCCCGCCTTGGTTCGTCAAACCTTAAGCTCTGACACTGCAAAGAATTTTATCTCTGATATTTCCAAAGACCTGATTGAAGCTGAAAAGATTCTATCAGATGGATAATGCGATCTACACAGTGTTGAACCGTCAGTCCGGTCTGATGCGAGAATTTTCTACCGTCGCGAATAATATTGCGAACTCGGGGACGACTGGGTTTAAGGCGGAGAAGGGTGTTTTCTCTGAATTCATTGCAGCATTGGAAGGTGGGGAGTCTCAGCTAGGAAGTAGCCTTTCTATGGGCAGCCTACGTGCACATGCTACTGATTTGTCACAGGGTGGACTGACACAAACAGGTTCACCTTTAGATATCGCGATTAATGGCGACGGTTTTTTTCAATTCGAAACGACAAATGGCGTCTTGCTTGGACGTGCTGGTCATCTCATGCTTGATTTGCAGGGCCAGCTTATCGACAGTCAGGGCAGTTTCATTCTCGATGAAGGACAAGGTCGTATTACGGTACCGCTTGATGCCTCAGACATTAAAATTTCAGGCGAGGGAACACTCTCAGCAGACGGGGTGGAAATTGGGCGTATTGGTGTTGTCGGTGCTGATTCTTTAACCCTCACTCGTCAAGGCAATAATTATTGGCAAGGCGATCAAACCGGAGCACTCGAAGATGTTCCAATTGCATCCGGTTTTCTTGAAAGCTCCAATGTTGATCCCGTTCTTCAAATGGCTCGCATGATTGAGGTGCAGAGGCATTATGATGCCGGCCAATCACTGCTTGATCTTGAGGATCAACGTATTCGCAATGTTTCACAGACGATCCGCCAGATGAGTTGATCGAAAACCGAGGAAGAAGGAGCTTCAGGATGAACGCTTTGAAAATCGCCGCGACAGGCATGGCAGCACAACAAACGCGTGTAGACGTCATATCAAATAACATCGCAAATATGAGTACGACCGCCTACCAACCGCGGGTCGCTGAATTTGCCGATCTACTTTATCAACAGATTCAAACCCCGGGTACTTTGAGTTCACAAACAGGTTCTACCGTGCCGGCCGGTATACAGATGGGCATGGGTGTGCGCCCGACAACCGTATCTATGGAAGTTATACAAGGCGCACTTAGCCAAACGGGCGGCGAGCTTGATATAGCTGTAGAAGGGCGAGGTTTCTTTGAGATAGAGATGCCCAGTGGTGACTCTGCCTTTACACGCGATGGAAAGTTTTACCGAGATGCCGAAGGGTTGATGGTCAATTCGGACGGCTTCCCGCTAACAGACCAAATCACAATTCCAAATGACGCTTTACGGGTGGCGATTAGTTCTGATGGCGAGGTTACAGCCTATTTCAATAATGCTGTCGAAGGGCAAACGATAGGCACTTTAACGCTCTCTGTTTTCGCGAATACAAAAGGCCTAGAGGCGCTGGGCAGTAATCTTTACAGAGAAACTGAAGCTTCCGGTGCACCCATTAGTGGCCAACCAGGGACCGATAGTATTGGGATTATGCGACAAGGATATTTGGAAGATTCAAGTGTTGATGTTGTTGAAGAGATATCTGAGCTTATTGAGGCGCAGCGCGGTTATGAATTAAATTCAAAAGTGATTACGGCTGCTGACGAAATGTACGCCGCAACAACGCGGATCCGTTAGATGAAAAAGTTATGCACAGTCATCGCCTTGTCGATGGCTTCAACAATTATCGCGGTGCCTTGTGGGGCGGAAGAGTTGGCTGCTCGCACACTTCCTCGTGGAACAATTCTGACGGCCTCGGACATCTCGGGAGATGATCAAGACTTGCTGGGTTTGGAAGTGATACGAAATATACGGAAAGGCAATCGTGTTGATCGTACGTTTCTACGCGAACCACATATTGTTAAAAGGAATGACCGTGTCACTCTTGTGTTTATTCAAGGACGACTCCGTTTGGAGACAACCGGCCGCAGTCTGGGGAGTGGGGCATTAGGCGATCGCGTGACAATTATGAATACGGATTCGCGACAGAAGGTCGTGGGCTATATCAGCGGTCCGGGAAGCGTAGAGGTCAGGCCATAATGTCGAATTTAAAACTAATTATCTTTGGAGTATTTTCTTGTACAATTTGCGCCTGTGCTTCAGCGCCGCAACCAGTTGCACCGATGATACCATATGAATCCAAAACGCCTAGTGTTCGGAATTTAGACAGGAATGATCAGGGCAACGCTGTCTATGGTAAAGCATCGCTTTGGAACAATGCGCCTAATTCACTATTTGGGGACCGCCGTGCTCGGGGCCTCGGCGATATCCTCACGGTCCAGATTGATATCGATGATGAGGCAGAGATGCGAAATTCTGTATCAACCGACAGGCAGTCTGGTCAATCTTTTGGTATAGGTAATTTGTTTGGCTTAAAAAACCTCATCGAAGATATTCTACCGTCCAGTGCAGACCTAGATAACGCTGTTTCCATTGAGCGTGAGTCAAATGTGAATGGCAGTGGGCAATTGCGTCGCGGTGAGAAACTGACTCTTACCCTTGCAGCCAATGTTGTGGATATAACTCCGAATGGCGATTTGGAAATTTCAGGTTATCAAGATATTCGGGTCAATAACGAAGTGCGTTTACTCGCCGTCTCAGGCTTTGTTCGGCGCGAGGATATTACGCGTCGAAACGTTGTTAGTTTAGAAAAAATAGCAAATGCCAGAGTGGTTTACGGCGGACGCGGTCAGGTAACACGGGCGGTGAGAGACAAAACTGGGCAACGTGTTCTCGATAATATCATACCGTTTTAGGGGCAACCAATGAAAGCAATTCTGAATATAGTAGTGTGCTGTGCTGCGGCAGTTGGAGGCACTTTTGCGTCAACCACACTCAAGGCGAAATCATCTGCGCCGGCAGAGGTACATGCTAAGTCAAATGACACGGGTCATGAAAAAACGGATAAGCATTCAAAATCAAAAGATAAAGGTCATGATAAGTCAGCCTCAAAATCATCCGATAGTTTTGAATTCCTCAAGTTTAAGCGACAATTTGTTGTGCCGGTTGTCAACGAGGATCGGGTAGGTGCCCTTGTACTGCTTAACATAGGAATTTCGTTGTCGGGAGATGTCAAGGACGAGCTTTATCAGCTTGAGCCTAAGTTTAGAGATGCCTTCATGCGCGAGTTGCTTGGCATGTCGAATTCTGGTTATTTCAACGATGAACTCACAGACCCGCAAACATATGAAATTTTAAGAGAAACACTTCTTCGCGCAGCAAAAGAAATTGAGAAGGACGGCGTTAAAGACATTTTGATTCTGGATTTCGCTAGACAGGATCGCTAGGAACTTTCTACCTGCTGCGATAATAAAAAGGCAATTTCTTCAAGCGTCTGGTTACTTTTCGCTTGCATTTCCAGATTTGTAAATGTGGCGAGTTGCTCGACAAACTGTGTTGAATCCAGCGGTGCGAGAGGGTCTTGATTTTTGATTTGTGCTGTTAAGAGGCGAAGGAATGTGTTGAATTCTTCACCGCTTTCTTCCGTTTGACCTGTCGCATCAGAAAGTGTTGTGTCAGTCTCAGGCGTCGTAGAACTGGCTAACTCTTTGAGGATACGAGGTGGTCCTGAGAGTATTTCGTTTGGTGTCATCTATCTGGTCCTTCCTAGACGCGAATATGTAATCGATTTGTATCTGGCTGATGGCCTGAGATAATCGTAGTTTTTATAGTGTTTTCTGGTTTGTTTTCGGCTTTCGAAACACTCGCCAGTGACTCTGATTTGTCTTCAAAATTTGAGGACTTATCTCGATCCGAAAAGAGCTGTCGATCCGATGAATTTTCATCCTTTTCGAGATTACTATCGAGTTTAATTTCAACATCATCCAGTCCATGACTTTCAAAAAGACCTATCATGAAGGCTCTTCTTTCGAGGAGCATGAGCTTTGCTGATTCGGTCTCAGTTGAGAGTGTGATTGTCGTTTTTCCAGAAGTTGAATGATCAAAATCAAGTTGAATTCGACCTAATTCAGGCGGGTCAATTCTGATCAATGTACTTTCTTGTTTTAAGACCGCCTGAACAATATTTTGAGAGATATTTTGGATCGGGACAGTCAAGACTTGTAGTGGAGTTTGAGTTTGAACTAGTGCAGATGAGTGCAGAGTTGGCGCGGCTGCCGCTATGAGCTGATTTGTTGGTGCGAGTGTTTTAAATGAGGAAGACCCGTCATTTTCTAAACTATCTACAAGTCGTTGAACTTGTGTGATGTCAAGCTGATTGGAAGCAGGCGAAGCGACATGCGTTTTTATATAATGAGACACATTGTCTTCGGAATGTTGTATCTGTGATGAAGGATGCGCCGGGTTGATAAGCGTGGGAACTGGTTGTCCACTTTGCGTTTTTATATAATTTTGAAACTGACCGTCTGCAGATTCTAATTTAACCGCGATTAGTGTTAAATTATCCTCAGCTGGTAATCTGCTATTAATTTGCGTTTTTATGTAACCACGTGAATTTTCCGTAGACATATTTTTTGACGCGGCCTGTTGTTCAGCATGTGAGAGCTCTTGAATATGTCGAGGTGAGTTGGACGAAAGAGATGGTTCGTGAGTGAGTTCTGCATTGCCGTTGACTGGCAAAGGCTGAACTGACGGGGCCGAAGTGATGGCAATATCAGCATTCTGTATGTGCTTGGTTGCGTTAATCGAATCTCTATTCGTCGCAGTAGTCGTTGGAATTTCAGATTTTTTATCTCCCGGTTTGGCGTCCCCATCGATATTTATAGATTTCAGTTCATTCGCTTCAGACAGTTTTGATGTCTGGCTTAATGCTAAGTCTTCGGAGAGTCTGTTATAGCCTAAGCCTTCGGCACTAACATCTTCTGTCGAAATGTTGGTTTGATCATGTTCAAGAGCTAAGCTTAACTGCGCTTGTTCAAGATTATTATGCTCTGCCTTTTCGATTTCATTTAAAGCAGGTAGATCTGCGAAAGTATCGAGAAACGATTTGTCATTTGAACTCTTGCTGGCCGGGCCGATTTCTGCAGTAAGCTGTGACTTACTTTGGTATTCGTCCGGCGAAGGCATCCTACCTTCGTGTGGTGTTAATAAGTGCATACACGTATATAGTGTAAAAATGATTTACCATTAGTTTACGTGTATAGTGCGATGTTGGCATATGTTATCAATTTCGCCGACTTCTGATCCAACCGTTTACGTTGCAGAGACTAGTTTAACTCCAAATGATGCAGAGTTAGAACGTGCCGCAAAGGAATTTGAGGCGGCTTTTATCAGTCAGATGCTGACTTTTTCCGGCGTGGGAGAGGCCCTTGTTTCAGGTGACGGGCAGATGGCATCTGCTTTTACCGGATTTTTCATAGAAGCCCTCTCAGAGGATTTAGCTGAGACAGGTGCCTTTGGTTTGGCAGAAAAATTTTACGATAAATTGAAATCCCGAGAGGATTTATAATGTCAGCGCAAAATACGGTGAAATCTCTACTTGTTTCTCTTTCTGCTCTTTTAAAAGAAGAAAGAGATTGCCTGCAAAATGTTAGACTGAGTGACTTACCAAATATAAATCGAAAGAAATCCGAGGCTTTACGTCGCTTGGATGCTTATGTTCATCAGACAGTAGGTAGGTCTCTAAACTCGGATGAATTAGAGCCGTTCTTTGAGCAAGTACGTGAGCAGGCTCAACGCAATACACATCTATTGGGGGCGGCTTTAAATGGTGCAAAGTCTGCTGCAGATATGCTGGCATATATTCAGACAGGGGAACCCGTAAATCGGACGTATACCGCGCTCGGCGTCAATCGTTCGATGACGACATCGAAAAGAAAAAACAACTTATTAGTGTAAATTTACTTTTTATTACTTTTTTACGAGTAATCGAAAGTGGCTCAGGAGAGCAAGGCCAGTAAATGGTCACTGTCAAGATGACTTGGTCCCGGTTCGATACAAATATCGAACTTTTTTAAACGCGGTTACATCCGCAAATAAGGTGAATCCAATGTCTAGTATTCTAAACAACCCTGGCGCAATGGTTGCGCTAAATACCCTCAAGGGTATCAATGCTAATCTCGGTCAAGTTCAAAGCGAAATTTCGACTGGTAAATCAATCAATTCCGCTCGCGATAATGCAGCGATCTGGTCAATTTCCACAGTCATGGAATCTGATGTCGACGGCTTCGAACAAATTTCTAACTCCTTGAACCTCGGGTCTGCCACCGTCGGTGTGGCGCGTGAGGCCAGTGAGTCAATCGTGGAAGAGCTAAAAAGCATTCGTGATAATGTAATCGCTGCACAAGAGAGCAATGTCGATCGGACAAAAATCCAAACTGATATCACAGAGTCAGTCGAACTGATCCAAGGCTATGTAAATGGTGCGCAATTTAATGGTCAGAACTTGCTGAATGAGAGCGGTTCCGTTTCTATTCTGGCCTCTCTTGACCGGTCATCTACGGGTGTCACGGCAGCTCAAATCAACGTCGACAAAGCTAATTTGACCACAGATGCGGGCACAACTGCTACACTCGCAGCGTCAGATGCTGGCGGTGCTACATTTGCTAGCTCTGGTCTTGACGGTAGTAGTTCTGCAATCACAGACGTAACAGCTATTACGATTAATACTGCTGCGGCTGGTGAAGCCGATGGTAATGTTTATGACTTTACAATTGCTGGACAGAATATCACATACACAGCCACGGCGACTGACACCCAGGATACTATTGCTTCTGAGTTAACCGACCGGATCAATGCTGCTGGTATCACGGGGCTAACAGCTGCTGTGGACGGTTCAAATGCAAATGAAATCGATTTCACCTCAAGTGTTGATGCATCGATTACAGCGAACGCTGCCGATCAAACTAAAGTTGATGAAGCTGGAGGTGCATTCGAAGGGTTAGATAGCTTGAGTGTTTTGACAGACGGGACTGCGGCAACCGCACTTTCTGACATCGAAGGATTCTTGACTAGCGCTATTGATGCGGCTGCGGAATTTGGTTCCAAGCAAAAGCGTATCGATAGTCAAACTGATTTCGTCTCCTCGCTTTCTGATAGTTTGAAAACAGGCATCTCGACTCTGACAGATGCAAATCTGGAAGAAGCTTCGGCTCGACTGCAGGCTCTACAGGTTCAGCAACAGTTAGGCGTACAGGCCTTGTCTATCGCGAACCAAGCGCCTCAGGCTCTTCTTGGCCTCTTCAGATAGGCCCTCTAATAAGTGATTAACAAAAATTCCCAAGGTTAGTTAAATCACTTTCCGGGACGGCTTTGACACCCGTCCCGGAACCCTCTTGGACAAACTAGGTCATTTACTATGCTCTCATTTGCCGGAAATCAGGCTGAAAATCTTTACCAAAATCCGGCACGTGCGGTCATGTCCGACCGTGGAAACGAAATAGACTTATTCCGCAGGTCGATTACCGAATTACGTCAGGTCTCTGGCGGAGATGGGACTCTTAGCGGCGAAAATGCTGAAAAAATTAGTCGCAATCTTCAACTGTGGGACGCACTTTCAGTAGATATTCTTTCTCCAAAAAATGAACTCCCAGACGACATTAAGATCATGCTGATTAATCTCGGAAAGTTCATAAGACAACATACCTTTGAACTCTATGCCGGTCGCGGAACGGTCGACGTTCTTATAGATATTAATATTGCAATACTTGGTGGCCTAGAAGGCAATCCCACCGAGCAACCGGCTTAGAGGAGCTAAAATGTCAGGTTTAATGATCAGCCTACGGCCGAATGAAAAATTTCTTGTCAATGGTGCCTTACTATCAAATGGACCAAAACGCGGTCAGATTTGTGTCGAGGGTGACGATGTGAATATTCTCCGTCTTTGCGATGCACTGCACCCGAATGAAGTCAATTCTCCTGTGAGTCGTCTTTATTACAGAGTGCAGACTGTGCTTTCAGGGGACTCGAATGTTGAAAACTCTGATCAGGGCATTCGAAATGATCTAAAGTCACTTATCCATGTTTTTGAAAACACCCCGCTCTGCAAAGCGCTGTCCGCTGCATTGACGGCCTGGGAGTCAGGCCGAATATATTCCACCTTATGTCGCCTGAAACCACTCTTGTCTGTCGAAGCCGAATTGTTGAACTACGCGCCTGCCTCTCCAGTTTTGGAAGTCGCAGAATAATTTATCGTTATGCCGATCCCACCAAGTTTGATAGGAGGCGGACTAGCCGGATGGAACTTTCTACAAGCGAGTTTGGATAAGCAAGAGGCAACCTTCGCATCATCCTCTGATATAACTCGTTCGCGAGATAAACTCTCTGAAACACTCTCAGAGCCATTCTCTCTCGACTCATTAATGGGCGATCGGCAGGTTCTTCGTCCAGTCTTACAGGCCTTTGGATTGGAAACCGAAATTGATAAAGGAGCGTTCATTCGCCGTATTATTGAGGATGGTCCGGACAATTCCGATGGCTTTGCGCGGCGTTTAAATAATCCAGATTTCATAGCTCTGTCCCGAGCCTTTCAAGCCGATAATGATGGCCTCATCCGAATCGGCTCTGCTCAACGTGATCAAATAGTAGCAAATTTCCAACGAGTGGCCTTTCAAACAGCGGTTGGAGAACAGCAGCCTGATTTGCGTTTGGCTCTAAATTTTGAAAATTCAGTGCGTGATTTAGCGGCCGATAGTTCGAGTGATAAGTCATTCTGGTTTCGGATTATCGGAAATGCGCCTCTTTACGAAGTGTTTGAAACCGCAATTTCACTCCCAGATGGATTTTTAAATCTTGATATAGATAAACAAGCTGACATTCTGCAGAGACGCGCAGAGCAAGTCTTGGGCAGCGATCCTGTAAGCAAGCTCACGTCTGATGAAGGTGTTGAGACCATGACAAGACAATTCCTGTTGCAGCGACAAATTGAAAATGGTCCTGACGGATTTTCATCAGGGTCAATTGCGCTTAGTCTTCTTGGCGGTGGGCTTGGCTCGTCTGGAATCGAGAATTTGCTTTTATCAGCATCAATTTAAGTGTCGTTCAGACAAATAGATAAATCTGCAAACGCGTCTGTGATATCTGGATAATCATCCTTTTGTAAGAAGCGTTCAAATTTTGGCCAAGCTTCAACGGCCTTGTCTAGAACCGGATCATTACCTGCTTTGTAAAGACCGGATTGGACCATAAGCTGACCATCTTCAAAACGACGAATAAGACGACGGCTTGCCGATAAGATCATATTCTCTTCCTCTGTCGCAGCCTCAGGTAAAGCCCGTGAGACACTACGTCCGATATCAATGGCGGGGTATCGACCGCTCTCGGCGATAGCGCGATCCAAAATAATATGACCGTCGAGAATACCCCTGACAGTGTCGGCAACAGGCTCTTCCATATCTGATCCTTGAACCAATACACTGAAGACGGCTGTTATATCGCCTGCCACATCTTCATGCCCTGGCCCGGCTCTTTCACAAATCTGTGCGAGCGCGGGGAAGGTTGAAGGCGGGTAAGCCTGCAATGCCGGCACTTCACCTGCTGCTAAAGCGACCTCCCGATGCGCTTGAGCATACCGCGTAAGCGAATCGAATAAGAAGAGGACATGCTGTCCCGCATCGCGAAA
>CAYZGF010000012.1:6360-8314 GCA_964477595.1 uncultured Algimonas sp. | reverse complement strand
GTGCTGGGTTTTAGGTTCACTTGATTGATACACTCAACATTCATTCCGGAATATAATCCATGTCCTGATCCATGCAGCGCAATCGTTAGGCCATCATCTCCGTCTCGAATGACTTCGCCTTCCAGATAGCGGTCGGATTTTTTGATTCTGATTCTCGAACCGATTGAGGCTCTACCTTGCAATCCTCTAACTGTTGCGATCTGGCCGGTTGCGGTCGCTAATGTTCCATATCGTGTAGAAAGTGCAGGAAGTGATGGGAACATGAGAGGTTGAATCTTATTTATGTGTTAACTTGTTATTCAACTATGTGTTGTATTTGTTTGAAAAGCGTTAACCTATGCAAGGATTGCAGATTATGGCGCAGGAGCTGTCAGGTCAGGTTTCAACACTGGCCCTTACATCAGATATGGCAAGGCACGCGGCGAAGCGGCACGCGCTTATTGCTCAGAATGTCGCGCACGCCGACACGCCGGGTTATAAGGCCCGCGATATAGGTACATTTGCCGACATCATGAAGGCCCGCGCTGTTAATCCAACAAGCACAAGCGAGATTTTTGAACGCTCTGATATCGAGTCGCCGAATGGGAACTCCGTTAGCCTGGAAGATGAGCTGATGCGCGGGGCGCAAGTTCAGAACGATTATAATATGGCAATCTCCATCTACCGATCTACCCTTCAAATGATGAAGACGGCCGTCGGGAAGAATTTGTAGTGATGCATTTAAATAAGATTCGAAATGGAGGACCTATTCGATGATTGATCCCTTATCTCAAACAATGACAGCAGCTTCCTCAGGTATGCGTGCGCAAGCTAATCGCCTTTCGATGGTCTCGGAAAATCTTTCCAACGCGGACACGCATGGATACAAACGCAAGGTCATGAATTTCGAACAGGTCATGGACCGTGAAACACAAAATATGCGTGTTCAATCCAGCGCGCCCACATTGGATCAGAGAATAGGGGATATGACTTTTGATCCGTCACATCCATTGGCCAACGCAGAGGGGTATGTGGAAATGTCTAATGTGGATATGATGATGGAGTTAGCCGATGCACGCGAAGCAGGGCGCAGTTATGATGCGAACCTGACAACCTTCCGACAAGCCGGTGAAATGTATCGTGGCCTGCTTAGCTTGTTGGGACGATAGGATGAATATCACACCAAATTTTAGCGCCGCCTCGCAGGGATATGGCGCAGCCCGAAAAGTTTTAGGTGATCCGCAAGGCGCCTCTGCTGCAAATGCACCCAAGCCTTCAGCTTTGGCCAAAGGTGTTGAGAGTTTTTCTGATGTGATGAAAACTGTCGAAACGACGACACAGCAATATGCAACTGGCGCGACGGATGCGCAGGCAGTCGTTGAAGCAATGGCAACAGCGGAAATGGCACTAGAAACGGCAGTGACGGTCAGAAACCGCGTAGTAGAGGCTTATCAAGAGCTTTTACGCATGCCGATATAACGCGATTAGCGTATAGATCATGACCGAAACGGACATACTCGAACTTTTACGTGAAGCCCTATGGGCGACCGCTATAATGGCCATGCCACTTTTATTGGCTGCGCTTATAGTTGGTCTAATTGTTGGTCTTTTACAGGCTTTGACTTCTATTCAAGAAATGACACTCACGTTCGTTCCAAAGCTAATTGCGATGTTAGCCGTTCTATTTTTGACGCTTGGATTCATGACGCGGGTCTGTCTGGCGTTGTTTGATAATCACGTCATTCCTTCAATTGCCGGTGGCTAGCGGAGTGTCTTTTCGCCCGAATGCCACGGTTGGACTGGCGATCGGATTAATGGCAATTATTGTCATGATGGTTTTGCCGATGCCGGCCTGGGTGCTGGATATGGGTGTGGCGGCGTCTTTTGCATTTGCCATTCTTATTTTCACGATGACTTTGTTTATCGAGAAGCCTCTTGATTTCTCTTCCTTCTCGTCCGTTTTACTCGCGTCACT
>CAYZGF010000012.1:766-6260 GCA_964477595.1 uncultured Algimonas sp. | reverse complement strand
TTGGACGCGATGCCGGGCAAACAGATGGCTATTGATTCCGACCTTGCTGCAGGTGCGATTAGTCACAAGGAAGCCGGTGAGCGTCGCCAGCGAGAACAAGAGGAAACCGCATTCTTAGGCTCGCTCGATGGTGTCTCGAAGTTCATGAAGGGCGACGCCGTTGCAGGTATTCTTATTACACTACTGAATCTTTTTGCAGGTATGGCGATTGGTGTAGGTGTTCACGGAATGTCATTTGCGGATGCAGGCGCAAATTACGCTATACTAACCGTTGGCGACGGACTTGTTTCACAAATTCCCGCTGTGATCATCTCGATCTCTGCAGGCTTGCTTTTATCACGAGGCCGAGGAGACGGTGCCGTTGATTTGGCTTTGTTTGAACAATTTAGCCGCCATCCTTTGGCTCTAGCGGCGGTCGCCGGTATCATGGCCGTCTTCGCGTTTTTTCCGGGCTTGCCTGTCGTTCCATTTATGATCGGTTCCCTAGGGCTCGGGGTGTTGGCTTGGCGGTCATATATTAAGGCCAATAAGTCTCCTGAAGACCACCCCTTACTAGATGAGCCGACAGTCGATCCTGAAATGTCCATTGGTGATATGTTGGATGTGGACGAATTAAGCGTGGAAATGTCCCGCGATCTTGTCGGCGCAGTCATGGGAACGAAGTTTGGTTTCGACCAGCGCGTGAAAAAAATTCGCCATTATGTGGCGCAGGAATATGGATTTATTTTACCGCCTATTCGGCTAACAGACGCAGCTGAATTGCCAAGAAATACATATCGAATTCGTTTACATGGCGCGACGTTGTCTACGCATGTGCTTATGCAGGACCACCGTCTCGCCTTAATAGAAGCCGGAGAACAGCCTCATATTCCAGGAGATGCAACACGCGAACCTGTGTTTGATGCGCCTGCACGCTGGGTTGCACCCGAGCATGAAAATGAGCTGATGCTATCGGGTATTACAACGGTTGCGCCGGTCGAGGTCTTGGCGACACATTTACTCGAAATTGTTCAGGATAACCTAGCGGCACTTCTGACCAGGCGCGCGTTACGGGAAACACTTGATGCCTATAAAAACGTATCTGACTTAGACCGTGCCGCGGCGAATAAACAGCTTCTCGAAGAGTTTTTCCCTGACAAGGCCCCGATCGAAGTTCTGCATTCAGTCATGCGGCTTTTGCTAGATGAGCGTGTTTCTATTCGGAATCTCCCGACCCTTTTAGAGACGGTTGCAGATGGTCATGCAAATAAAATGAATGCCGAAATGATTTCTGATATTGCGAGGCAACGCCTGTCACGTCAGTTTATTTCCAAACTACGGAATGAAAGCGGGCAGCTCCCGTTGGTGCGCCTAGGCGAAAACTGGACATCTATACTCTCAGAACGCGAAAGCAAAGATGCTGCAGGACGGAGTGATATCATACTTGCGCCTGAGGAGTTTAATAAACTGGCACAAGATGTTCGCGTTCAACTCGACAATGCCGTTCGTCAAGGCAGCAATGCTGTCATAGCCACACCCGCTGTTTGGCGACGTTTTGTACGCTCTGTGTTGAAAACCAAAGGCGTGAAAAATCCGGTTCTCTCATACGCAGAAGTTGCAGCGACAGAACGTCCGCTTATTCTCGGTACGGTGTGAGGCGGGTTTGGGGGATTTGATCGCACAACTGGCGGACGCCTTCACGCCATTGGCCCAAATCGTTTGGCCTATATTTGGTTTATTCGCACGGCTTTCACTATTTTTTATGCTTGTGCCCGTTTTTGGTGAGAATGCGGTGCCAGCGCGTGTTCGACTTTCCGTGGCAGCATTGGCTGCACTTCTATTATATCCTGTGATGGGGGAGGCATTCGAGACTGCACGCGAGATGGGCGTATTTACGCTTCTCGCCAAAGAAGCCGTGACAGGTTTCATCATGGGATTTTCGCTTAGACTGTTTATTCATGCACTCCAATTTTTGGGAATGATCATTTCACAATCCCTGTCCTTATCTCAACCTTTGGGCAACGGCATATCAACTGAGCCGAACACTACGATTAGTACGCTTATGATGATGGCTGGCGCCACTTTGTTGGTGACCATAGATATGCATATCGTTCTGTTTGGTGTGTTGGTAAATAGTTTTCATGACATACCGCTGGGACTGGCGGCTAATTCCGGAGATGCAGCTAATTGGCTCACTGAAATTACGGTCTCTCTATTTAGATTATGCCTTTCATTGGCGCTTCCATTTTTAATTTTGAACTTTGCCTATAATCTTATTCTTGGTTTTCTTAACCGGGCCATGCCGCAATTATTGGTATCCTTTGTCGGTCTTCCGGGTATTACTTTGGCAGGTTTATTCCTTCTCATGTTTTGCGCAGCAGCAATGTTAACGGGTTGGCTTGACGCCTTTGGTGAGTTTGTAATGGAGCTCAGCTAAACCATGTCAGGTGACGCAGATAGTGGTCAAGAAAAGTCATTTGAGGCCTCTCAGTCAAAACTAGATGAGGCGCGAAAACAGGGTGATATTGCTCAGTCCCCCGAGGTCGGCTCGCTCATGGTGTATTGCGGATTGGCCATTTCAATTCTAATTTTCGGCGGTGTAATATCTCGAGCGTTCTTAAAGGATCTTTCCGCGCTTTTGACTTATCCTGAAGCGATGGGAGATGCCGCGCTTCATAGTGATACTGGCCGCGCTCTGGTATTTGATCTAGCTATATCTTGCGCGCCCTTCATTATTTGTCTTACGTTTGCTGTATGTGCAGGTTTGGCTGTGCAACGGAGTGTAACCTTTGCGCCAAAACGCATCGAGCCGAAACTCTCTAAAATATCTCCCCTCTCAAATGCCAAACAAAAATACGGGCGTGACGGTATGGCTGAATTTGCCAAACGTGCCGTCAAACTCGGTATTGTGACAATCACGGCCATTTTTTATCTGATCCGTCTGATCGGAGAGGTGGCTTATGAAATTGGGAGGCCGGAAGCTTATCTTTTTCCGAAGCTAGCGAGTGAAACGCTGCTTCTATTAGCCTGCATCATTGTTGCTAGTTTAGTCATTACAGCGGTTGATCTCCCATTTGTACAATGGTCGCATAAATTCAAACAGAGAATGACGAGGGAAGAGGTTAAGGACGAACAGAAGAAATCTGAAGGTGATCCTCTGATGAAGAGCCAGCGCCGCGCGCGCGCGCGGGAGATAGCCAATTCAACCATGTTGACCGATGTGAAAACCGCGAGTGTCGTCATCGTAAACCCAACTCATTATGCAGTCGCATTGTCGTGGGATAGAGAAACAGGTGCTGCGCCTGTCTGTGTTGCCAAGGGGGTAGATCATCTTGCTTTTGCAATTCGGGAAGCCGCCCGTGAAGCAGATGTCATCATCCATTCGGATCCTCCAACCGCCAGAGCGATCCACGCTACGGTAGAAATTGGAGGCACAATCAAACCTGAACATTACGCGGCTGTGGCATCAGCAATTCATCTCGCGCAAGTTTTGTCTCAAAAAGGTAAATACACATGAACCGAGATAAAGAGAAACAAAGAGCTGATCTTCAAAAACTCTTAGATTTGAAAGCAGAGTTACTTTCCACAAGGATTGCGAAACTGCAATTCGAAGAGGATTCACTTAGAAAAAGAATTGAGTTTCAGGACTATATTTCCAATGAATGGCTGGAATTTGGGGTGCTTTCAGAAGTGGAATGCATCTCTGAAAGTATACAGCGCAATGGAATTGCAATTGAAAAAATTCAAACTGGTAAGAGAGAGCTTCAGTACGAAAAACTGAACCTGAAAGTTGCAAGAGAACAATTGAGTATCTAGCTCAATTGGGCTTTTTCACGTTGACTGAACTAACCGCTATTTCCTGTCGATTGGTATCTTAGGCGAAAGCCGCTATTGTTACGATGTTCTATTTGTGCCTGCTGTCGAAATTTCTGGAGCTTAGCAAGATGTCTGAAAACCACCATTAACGTGACAAAGCCGTTTGAATGTATCTGACATAACTTTCTTAGGAAGCTATCGCTAGGGGCCTATACACTGATCATGATCTAGCCCCCTAACTGTAAGTCAGGGGTTTTGCCTATGTTGCTGTCAAATAATCCCAATAATCTCAATAACATGGGCGTTTATGCACATAGTTGGGTTTAGATGCGCTTTCCGTCGGACGGTTTCCGACCCAAATGTCGGATCAGTCCGACGCTAACTGCCGACTGAAAAGGTAAAAAATGTAACGATTTCAGATAGTTAGTGGTGCCCCCACACGGCACGATGCGGTGTAGATAAATATAAGTAAAACAATTACTTATGGATATCAAATTTGATTTTGTAGCACGTGTAACATTGAATTTGTGGCACATCGAACATGTGAACCTTAAGGACTAGGTTCACAGTGGTATAGATCGCATAAAGTTAGATACAAGAAACGCTTAAAATTTTTTAGAGTGGGCCGCTGATTACGTCTTTAGCACCACTGTGCTACGTCGGGAGGCTTAATGACCTTTGTTTGTTTCTGACCTTGTTTTGTTTAGGGACTGGAACTGTGGGTTTGGTTGTGCTGAACGCGCTTGAGAATAAAGGTTGGGTGAAGTCGAGGTGTTTTTAAGTCTGATAAGTAGACCCTTTCCACTCAATAGGGAATTTGCAGAGTATATCTTTGTTGTACTATCGTCGCCTCCACGCCGCCGAGAACAGTTTAATTGTGATAATGGCTACGGAGTAGGTGCCGTCGTGCTAGGTTATCAAAACACTCGAAGTTTAACCTAGCAGTACATTATGTCAAAATTAATAATCTTGTCTAAATTGCAAAAAAATGATTGCGCTTAGTTGCAAATCTAGACAAGCATCACCCCGAGTAAAGGGGACTGGGATAATGAATTCAATATTGCGTCAACGCGCGGCGTGCGAAGTTATTCGGTTGTGTGCAAGCGTAATAATCTGCTTCAGAATTGTCCTTTTTTCAATGTCGTTAGCACTTCTAGGATTGACTTCATCCGCTCTCGCGCAGAACGAGGCTGTTGAAACGCCTTTAATCCCAATTGCGAATGCTGGCTTGGACCGCGTCGTCTCCGTACAATCTCCTCTGACGCTTGATGGCACAAAATCTACATCCCCTAGCTTGCAGGGCCTGACATATAATTGGTCACTGGTTGAAAAACCCGATGGTTCAGTCGCTAATCTGACTATTGCAAATTCACCCCGTCCAAATTTTACCCCTGATGTGTCCGGGACTTATGTAGCGCAGCTCATTGTAACAACAGTCTCAGGGCAGGCTTCGGCTCCGGATCTCGTAATTCTGAGTACCGATAACGTGCCTCCTACTGCGTTCGCTGGGCCTGATCATAGTGCCTTTGTTGGTGATAGCCTTGTGTTTGACCCGGAGGGCACAATTGACCCGAACGGAGATTCATTGACAGTTGCTTGGGATATTATATCTGAGCCTGAAGGGTCTGCTGCTGAACTCTCGGAGAATTCAGGTGGACGATTGGTGGTCACGCCTGATGTTGCAGGAACATATGAAATC
>CAYZGF010000012.1:0-756 GCA_964477595.1 uncultured Algimonas sp. | reverse complement strand
GCTTGTCTTCAGCGGACACCTTTGTCGTTTTTGTTTCAGAGCTTGACGGTCCGCAAACGCGGAATTTTGCGCCTGTAGCGAACGCCGGTTTCGATAGTGGTGTAGTCCCAAATCAAGCCATAGAATTGGATGGTAGCCGTTCAACAGACATAAATGGTGATCTGCTGAGTTATCAATGGACGATATTGTTGAAGCCGAATGATAGTTTCACATTCCTGATGGACCCTCAGTCCGTGGCACCTAAATTTTTCCCGGACACAAATGGGACCTTTATCTTACAACTCGCCGTGACCGACGCTGCTGGTTTAACGGATTATGACACAGTTGTGCTCACAACTGAGCCGCTTCCAGCAGTGGCTATATCTGGTGGTCCAATACAGAATGCAGACGGAGCGATTATTGACACAGCCGCGTCTGTTGATGGGCAAAGATCTGTGTCCCTGAATGGGCAAGCGGGCGTTCTTTCATATGTGTGGTCTACCGCGCTTGTGTCTTCGGGTGCGAGCGAAATCGATACACCTAATTTAGTGGCCTCGGATCTCCTATTTCCTGAAAGATCTGCTGGTGGAGGGATTGCGGATCAAGGGGCGTTGAACGCTTTAGAGAGGCTGAGTGAATACAACGTCATATCTTTCGGCGATCTCAATACAAATGTGGATACAGAAGGCCGCGTATATGTCGGCAGAAATATCGTGGGCGGCTCAGCCACTTTTGCGACGGGACTGCATCCAGCAAACGATATTGATGTTCTGGAGG
>CAYZGF010000011.1:0-22797 GCA_964477595.1 uncultured Algimonas sp. | reverse complement strand
TAATTTTGGAGGTTTGTTCGCGCCAGATAATATCGCCGCCAAAAAAGACCATCATTAATAAGAGGAAGAGATTAAACCCTCCCATTGTCAGGAACATAACCTGTCCGCCTGTCAGAAGCAGCGGTTGAGGGTTTAATTGCCCGCGAACCAGGAATATCAAGACAAAGAAAGTGAGGGCTAGAAGCAAGAGGATAGCGAAGGGGATACTTCGGACTGTCGTCATATATTCATACTTAAACCGCGTCCAAATTCGGGAAACAATAGCCCCGTTCGGCGACGCTGGAACAACGGCAGGAATTTCCGGCACGCTATCGCCGAGGATCATGGGCTTCGCATTTTTACGCTTTGTTTTGCGATTCACAATTCCACGTGTGAATTGTTTTTGGGCAAACCAAAGACCCATGCAAGCCAAGCCAACCCACAAAATGCGGTTCCACAAAATGTCTCCGCTAAGGGGAATCAGGCGAGCGTTCTGCTCAGCAGGCGGCCAAAAACGTGTTTCATTTGCAAGGGCTTGCCCCCCCGTTGGATCAAGCATGGCCGCCAAGGTACGGTACTCGTCGATAGCTCCTAATGCGCCGACCAAATTTAAGACGACGAAAAACCCAACAGCGCTGATATAAACAAGCGTTCTGTTACGCGTGAGGCCTGCGATCAAAATATAGATTGTGCCGATGATAAAGCTATTCAGCAATCCGTATAAAACTAAGGGATAGAGGAAATAAATCAGATTAATCGGCCCTATCGACTCGGCATCTACCCAAGGCATAAATTGCCCTGCAAAGGCCCCCAAAACTAAACCGACTATGCATAAGAAGACTGTAAAGACGATACCGAAAAGTCGCGACCAGATCATATCCGAAGTTTCGACCTTGGTCGAATGAATGATTTCCAATGATTTGTGAATATCATCCCGCATCGCGCCCGTGACGGTAAAAACCGTCCCAAAAAACACGATGCCAAGGGAAAGAGCGCCAATGATATTTGCGACTGCCAAAGAGCCATTGGCTTTGATGCGTTCACCGACGGCCCCGGCGGAAAAACTGTCGGTGGACATGAATAATATGCCCAATAAGACCATTGCGGCAAAAGAAATCCAAAAACCGACTTGTCGGGTTTGGTAAGAAACTTCAAATTTTGTGAGACGAGCTAACATGTTCAACCTCACGCAAAGACTTCGGCAGACGCCGTTGAGTCGATGAGGCCGTTAAGGTGGGCAAAATAGGCATCTTCTAATTTGACATCATCTTTTTCAAATCCGGGTCCGGGATTTTCACCGGACAAAACGGATACAATTACGCCGCCCATCAGATATCGACTGGACAAGAATGGCAGATTGGCTTTCACGGATTCAAGCTCACTCTTATCTATTTTTTTTCGCCAAACTTTGCCTTCAACACTTTCGATTAAATTCTCAGGTGCATCGCGCACGATGATTTTGCCATTCCCCATAATGGCCATATCCGGGCACATATCCCGGACATCTTCGATGATGTGAGTGGACAAGATAATGATTTTCTCTTCCCCCGCCTCTTGGAGAAGATCTAGGAAACGTTGGCGTTGGAATGGATCCAGACCCGCTGTGGGTTCATCAACAATCAAAATTTTGGGATTGCCGAGCATGGCTTGGGCCACACCAAACCGTTGACGCATCCCGCCTGAATAGGTCGCCACATTCGCCGATGAATGGGTCAGGAGGTCAACGCCTTCAAGTAATGCGCGGATTTGTTTTTCGCGCTCGGCCTTATTATTCATGCCTTTTAAGACGGCGATATGGTCTAGTAAGGCTTTTGCACTCATTTTGGGATAGACGCCAAAATCTTGAGGCAGATAGCCGAGGACGCTTCGCATTTCATTCGGGTGGGTGATAATGTCTTTACCGTTTAAGGTAATATTTCCCGTGTCCGGTTTCTGCAATGTTGCCAGTGTCCGCATCAGTGTTGATTTGCCGGCGCCATTGGGACCGAGCAGGCCGAACAAGCCGGGTTCCAGGTCAAGCGACACATCTTTAAGGGCGTGGACGTCTCCAAAACTCTTGGAGATATTTTTAATAGACAGCATGGCATTCCCCCGAACACTAAAATGAAACTGTGATTTCCTGCGCCTTTAGCAGATATTTATCGAAAAACAACAAAAAATATCGATTAACGATAATGATATACAGTTTGAGGCGGTCTGAATTGTCACTGAATTATAATTTACTGTCGCTTTTCAGCAGGCGACTGACAGGCTAGGCTTGAATTTCTATGGAACCCGAAACAGCTATCTCGTCACCCGCTTTATCCTATAGCTTTGCACGCTTGCACGGCGTCGTTGTGGCTGAGGATGACGGTGGGCAACCTATTTTGGCGCATCGCCCCGGCGTCGCTCGCGAGGCACTGCTGGAAGCGCGCCGCGCCTTTGGTGCACCCATTCGTCCGTCCTCGTTGAGTGCTGATGAATTTTCACGTCTGATCGCCAAAACATATGCACAATCCGATTTGTCGCGTTCGGCTGATGCCGCAATTGGCGACCCTGAAGATTTATCGCGTTTGGCGTCAGGATTGCCGAAGACCTCTGATCTCTTAGACGATGCGGACGATGCGCCGGTTATCCGGTTGATCAACGGAATTTTGCAAGAGGCCATTCGCTCCCGCGCTTCCGATATTCATGTCGAACCTTATGAAGAACGTCTGTCCGTTCGGTTCAGAATTGATGGGACACTCACAGAAAAGCTCTCGCTGCCGGCCCGTCTTGCGCCTGTATTGGTCAGCCGTGTGAAAGTCATGGCGCGATTGGATATTGCGAATAAGCGAGTGCCACAGGACGGAAGGTTCTCATTTAATTTGGGCGAGCGTCAAATAGATGTCCGCGTTTCCACGCTACCTGCACGTCACGGCGAGCGTCTTGTGATGCGGATTTTGGAAAAAGACAGTCAGGGTATCGCTTTGTCAGAGCTGGGTATGGACGCTACTATGTTGGCGGATTTCCAAGCTATGTTGGCGCGGCCCAACGGAATTATCCTTGTCACAGGCCCTACCGGATCAGGAAAAACGACGACGCTTTATGGCGCGCTATCGCGATTAAATGATGGGACGCGGAATGTGCTAACGGTCGAAGATCCGGTCGAATATGCATTGGACGGCATCGGACAAACGCAAGTGAATGATAAGGTCGGGATGAGCTTTGCCGCAGGTCTGCGTGCCATTTTGCGCCAAGATCCTGATGTCGTCATGGTCGGCGAAATTCGCGATCCGGAGACCGCTGAAATTGCGGTACAAGCAGCCTTAACCGGTCATTTGGTTCTCTCCACTGTGCATACAAATTCAGCGATTGCTGCGATTGCACGATTGCGGGATATGGGGGTTGAGCCGTTTCTTCTTTCGTCAACTGTAACCGCTCTCGTGGCGCAACGATTGGTGCGCCGTCTGTGCGAGAATTGCAAAACATCCTATGCGCCAAATGCGTCGGAATGCGCGGAGCTTGGTGTGAAGCGAGGTGCGACCTTCCACAAAGCTGTCGGCTGTATGCAATGTCAGAATATTGGCTACCAAGGACGGCTGGGTCTTTATGAAATGGTTGTGAATGATGACGTCCTCCGCCAGATGATCCATGACGGCGCGTCTGAAACAGATATGGCCGCTTACGCCTTCCAATCCCGTCAGACACTCTTGCAAAGTGGTGCAGATGCTGTGCTCGCAGGTGTGACAAGTTCCGAAGAAGTCCTGCGTGTTTGTTCGGCACAAAATGCGGAAAATATGTAAGCCATGGACGCGTTTGATTATAGCGCGATTGATGCGGGCGGGGTGAAGCGCTCCGGCACGCTGATGGCGGGCAGCGCCCGTGAAGCCCGCGATCTCCTGCGCGCGCGGGCTCTAACACCGCTTGATTTGAATCGGTCTCGAAAAAAGGCGATCAAAGCCGGAGAGATTTCTAACACGAATAGTTTTGGGTCCGGCAAAATCAAACATGCGGAATTAACCCGCGCGACCCGACAACTTGCCATTCTCATTGATGCGGCAACACCTGTTGAAGATGCGCTTCGCGTGACGGCCCTACAGTTTGAAAAATCACCGATGAAGGGCGTGTTGCTGTCCATCCGATCGCAAGTGGTTGAGGGCGCAACGCTCTCGCAAGCTTTGCGAAGCCAACCCCAAGCTTTCTCTGATTTATATACGGCCATGGTAGCATCGGGGGAAACCTCCGGTCGGTTGCCTGAAGTTCTGCTCCGGCTCGCGGATGATCTGGAAGCCGCGCAAGCTATAAGGCGAAAAATTGCGGGCGCGACGGCCTATCCTATGGTCCTAAGTGCTGTCGCCTTAATCGTCATTGTCGTGTTGATGGTTTTTGTTGTCCCCAAAGTTGTCGAACAATTTGATACATTTGGACAAGAGCTGCCCCCTCTCACACGGGCCACGATTTGGCTGTCAGAATTTCTGCAAAGCTACGGTCTTATTTTATTAGCATTATGCATAATCATCCCGATTGCGTTTCGGTATGCCCTAAAAAACAAAGCGATACGCCGCCGCTGGGACGGCTTTAAATTGCGTCTACCTTTAATCGGTCGATTGAACCGAGATGTGAATGCCGCGCGATTCTCTCGCACAATGGCAGGTTTGGTAAGTGCAGGCACACCGGCTCTCGCAGCCATGGATACTGCACAACATACCTTACGAAATTCCGTTATGCGTGATGCGATTGGCGGGGCGGTTGAACGAGTCCGGTCCGGTGCGCCTATGTCGGCGGCGCTTAAAGAGACAGGCGTCTTTCCTCCGCTTGTGACGCAAATGGTAATGGGCGGTGAAGCGTCAGGCGATATGGGCCAAATGTTTGCGAAATCCGCGGATTACCTTGAGGACGAGTTTAATGCGCAAACAACTGTCTTCCTAACGCTTTTGGAACCTGCCATCATCATTCTGCTGGCAGGTGTTGTGTTGCTCGTCGTGGC
Source organism: uncultured Algimonas sp. (assembly GCA_964477595.1). Classification (GTDB taxonomy): domain Bacteria; phylum Pseudomonadota; class Alphaproteobacteria; order Caulobacterales; family Maricaulaceae; genus Litorimonas. The sequence continues at coordinate 17,870 of CAYZGF010000011.1, read as the reverse complement.
GGCTATCTTCCTCCCTATTCTTCAACTCAACACATTGGCGTATTAAGTATGGCTCACCACAAAAATGAAGATGGATTTACTTTGGTTGAAGTGATGGTGACACTCGTCATTATCGGCCTGCTGACGACCTTTGTCGTGTTAAATGTCCTGCCTGCCCAAGGTAAAGCGCAAGTGCAAAAAGCACGCGGTGATATAACCGCCATCGAGACTGCGCTGGAAATGTATAAGCTCGATAATTTTAATTACCCGACTGAACAAGAAGGTCTTGAAGCTTTGGTATCAAGCGGTCTGGTCAAGAAAATGTCGCTCGACCCGTGGGGCAATCCTTATGAATACCGCAATCCCGGTGAACGCGCACAGATAGATATCTATTCGCTCGGCGCAGACGGTGAACCCGGCGGTGAAGACCAAGATGCGGATATTGGGAATTGGCAGTAAAACGCGCGCATAAAGAAGCGGGCTTTACGCTTGTCGAAATTCTCTGCGTTCTGGCACTCCTTGGATTAACGGCGGGGCTGGTGGTTTTAAATCTGCCGAAACCCGCTCCCGCCTTTAAGACAGACGTTCAAAGCGTTGTGACTTTGCTAAATTTGTCTGCCAGACAAAGCGTCATTGACGGGAAAAGCCGTGCCATTGATCTCACGACAGGCCGGATCGATATTTTGTACTATGACGGCGAGTGGGTGGCGGATCATCAACGGGACTTCACGAATGTCTATGGCTTGAATTTGACCGTCGAAGATCAACCTATTGATTTGGCAGATCGCGATAAGCGGAGAGAAAAAGCGGAGTTGCCGCCGCTCATTTATTTTGATGCGACCGGAAATGTGACTCCTTTTGAGTTGGAAATAAACGGGCGAGCGGAAAGCTATATTTTATCTCCTGATGCGCGCGGCAGAATAGTTCTGGAAACTGCGCCATGAAACAGGCGGGTTTCACATTGGTCGAGGTCTTGGCAGCTCTCGTCATTTTCTCGGTCGCCATCATTGGATTATCACGGGCGGGCACGCAATCTGTGGCCCATACGCAAAGACTTACCCATAAAACCTATGCAAGCGTCGTCGCGGATAATCAGCTCATTCTTGCGCGGATGCGGGCACCTGTAATCGGAACGAAATCCGGGCGTGAAGAGGCGGGTGGGCAAAGCTATAATTGGCAAGTTGAAACGGCGGAAACGCCTCAGGAAGGGCTGTTAGAGCTCCGCATTTCTGTGTCGCAAGACGGTGATGTTTTCGTGACTCGTCGCGCTTGGCTGTCGGATGGATAAGATGAGAGCACGTCATAAAGAATCCGGTTTCACCCTTGTGGAAGTTCTGATTTCCCTCTTCATTTTTGCACTGATCAGCGCGGGCACGATGGGCGCTATGCTGCAAACTTTCGCGGCAAAAGACAGGTTGAATGCAGCGTCCGAAGAGTTGGCCGATATTGCCGCGTTCAGGTCTATTTTGCGTGCCGATATGAATGCAATGACCTTACGTCCTATGCGGGACGGCGTCGGGGGAACTGAAAATTATTTAGTCACGACCCGCAACCCGGAAGAGGGGTCCGCAATTCTGACCTTCTCAAGATTAGGTCGCAGCAATCCAGCCGGGGCTGCGCGCGGACAGGTCGAGCGCGTACGTTATCTCTTTCGGGACGGGCAATTTATTCGGGAAAGTCTGAGACATGAAAATCCCGCCCAGCGGGAAGGTTGGACAGGGCGAGTGCTCTTGGAGGGGCTTGAAGATGTCGATGTTACTTATCGCGCTATTATGCCTCTCAATGGCGGTCAGCCAGTTGATTTGGAACTGGAAGATTGGACTGTTTTACTGAACAGACCCGGTCTTGATAGGACGACAAATAGCGCAATTGAATTCAAGATAGCGGACTCACGCGGGACGGAAACCGTTCATTTGTTTGAGGTCGGTTCGTGAAGCCGTGTCAGCAAAAAGAGCGCGGCACAGTCCTGCTGACTACCCTTCTGATCATGACGGTCATGGCGGCAATTACGGTCGCCCTTATGGAAGACATCCAGCTTTCCGTGAAGCGAACCATCAATGTGCAAGCCTATGCGCAGGCGGATTGGCAAGCCGATGGTGCGGAAGATTTTGTAACCGCCTATTTGAAAAATGATTTCCAAGCGCTCGCTCCCGTAGCTAAAGCCGCCCTGCTGCAATCAAAAACACCGCTCGTTTTGCCGACACCGGATGGGGCGATTACCTTGACGCTCAAAGATGGCAGTCAGTGTTTCAATTTGAATTCTGTTATCCAAGAAACAGGTGAGCCAAATGGAAATGCGGAATTGGAATTTGCACGACTTGCTCAACTTTTGGGCCTCCCCCAAAACCAAGCTGGGTCGCTCTCAAAAATTTTGACTGATTGGCAAGACGCCGATCAACAACAATCGGCCAATGGCGCAGAGGACGGCACATACCTTCGCAAAAATCCGCCTTATCGCACGGCGGATACATCCCTCGCCAGTCCCGAAGAAATGCGCGCGCTTCACGGTATGGACGAAGATTTGTGGGACTTATTCCGACCTTTTGTTTGTACGGGCGGTGCCGGGGTCATGCCACAGGTCAATGTAAACAGCTTAACGGGAGAGCGAATTATAATTCTGGCAGCAGCATTATCTCAGGAGATAACAGAGGCCGAGGCGGTGACTGTCGCGGAAGCGATTTTGCGGGACAGGCCTTTGGACGGGTTTTCCAATCGGCAACAAATTCAGGACGCCGTCGATAAATCCGGCGTGGAAGATGTCCTTATTGACCGCCTTGGAATTGACGTCCAATCCGTATTTGTCGAAGTTGTAACACAAGTTGGTCCGGCCGAGCGGGTCCGCACTTATCGTTATGATGGGGTGGACACGGATAGCCCGACCCTGACATATCGCGGATGGGGGCGTGAAACCTTCCGCCCGGAAATTGAAACCCAGACTCAGTCTGAAACCGAAGTGGATGCGCGCTAATGTCGGCTCCAACATTGCTGATTTTACCGGCCTTGGAAAATGGAGAGGCTATCTTGGCCACGCCGTCGGGGTCTGACTATGTCACGCGCCGTGTTGCCTCGTCGAATTTATCAGAGCTGAACATCAAAGATCCGGTGCTCATTATACCCGGACAATTGGTTCGCATTTTCGAAACTGAGCTGCCGAAAGCCGGGCGCGCGCAACAATTGAAAATGGCGCGCTTTGCCAAAGAAGATGATATCGCCAGCAGCGCCGAGGATCTGCATTTCGCTTTATCAGATGCACAGCCGCCGCGTCTCGCCGTGGTTGAAACGGATTTAATGACGATTCTCACAGAGACATTCGAAGCATTAACGCCCAAAGCGGCCTATGCGGATTATGATGTGTTGAGCGGGGATGCGGCGCTTCTTGTCATTGACCGGGCGGTTGAACCCGGAATTGCGGCTCTGGATTTGGACTGGACTGAAGAAAGCTTGGCGCAGCCCACGGATGGAGAATTGGCGACGATGTTCGCAGTTGGTTTGGCTGCCGGGCGGGGACTGAACTTGCTACAAGGCGATTTCCGCGCCCGATCAGGATTTAATATACCGCGTGTACCGGCTATTCGACTGGCAGCTTTGGCGGCCTCTGCGCTCTTAGCCGTTTTTGTTTGGAGCGGCGTGCAAGACCGCGCTGCGTTGGCACAAGCCGAAGAGCTGCGCGCACAAACGGCGGCTGAATATCTGGCGGCCACGGGCTCCCGCGCACCGAGTAATCCCGGACGAGCAGCCGCTCAGAGCTTACAATCCGGACCTGTCAAAATGGCCGGATTTCTTGATCTATCGACTGTGTTATTTGCGGGCCTTTCAGATTTAGACGATATTCGCGTCGATCAACTTCGCTTTAATTCGGAGAGTGGGACGCTACAGCTTCGCCTTATCTATCCCAGTTTCGACGCGGCTGCCCGCGTTGAGAATTCCGTAAGCCGTGCAGGAGGCCAGCTCACAACAGGCGGGGTGAGGGAACAGAACGGATCATTTGTAGGTGAAGCGACACTCAGACTGGGAGAGCCGTCATGATGACATGGTTCAATTCCCGCGAACCGCGTGAGCGGGTTCTTCTTATGATATTGGCAGCATTGATCGCTATTTTCATTGCGTGGTTTGCGCTTACGCGAGAGAGCGGACCGGATGGCTCCACCGCATTGGAGGCCGCACAAACAGACCGCGAATTTTGGTTGCGGGCTGCCCCGCAACTTGGGTCCGGAGCGGTCACAGGAACTCGCGCCGATTTTACGCGGGGTGCTTTGATTGACACCGCACGGAAACGCGGTGTCGACCTGTCTCGCGTTCAACCTCAGGCCGGTGGTGGTCTCACGGTTTGGGTCGAGGATGCCTCTACGCCCGCATTTTATGCCGTCATCCAAGACTTGGTGACGGGATATAGTGTCGATGTCGACACGGCCTTAATTACGGCTGCACCAAATGGCGGCGTTAATGCGCAATTGACCTTCACGCCTCTTTAGCTTCCAGATCAAGCAGCTGCTGTTTGCGCGCTATTCCGCCCGCATAGCCGCCCAGCCCCCCATCCTTTGCAATCACCCTATGGCACGGGATAATAAGGGCTAAACCATTATTTGCATTGGCAGAGGCTACCGCTCTGATCGCGGCGGGCTTGTTGATCATTTCGGCGAGTTGAGCATAGGAGCGCGTTTCTCCGTGAGGGATCTTTTGCAGGGCGTCCCAAGTCTGTCTTTGAAAGTCTGTTCCTGATGTCGCGAGCGGGGTTTCAAATTGTGACAGTTCCCCGGCAAAATAGGCTTTAAGCTCGGATTCAATTCTCTCCGTGATAGGCGTTCGCCCGGGCAAAATCGCCCGGCTCTGTACCCTGCGAAGCCTGTCAAATTGACGGCGCATATTTTTGCGGTTCGTAAATTCCAATAAATAGAGCGCCGCATCATCCGCAATGGCGATCATACGCCCCATCGGCGTTTCCAACCACTCTATGAAGAGTGGCGTTGCAGAGGCCTTAGAGGGGGGAGTGCCGAATGCCTTCGAATAGGCACTTCGAAATCCGGAGGCGCTCTCAAATCCTGCGTCTAATTGTGCGTCCAAAACGCTGCCTCCTTTTGCGAGTGTTTTTGCGGCGAGTGCCAGCCGTCTTGCGCGTGCATAGTCTGTAAAGCTCATGCCAAAGCGGGCCAAGAATTGACGCCGTGCCGTGGACGGATCTATTCCGCGCGAGGTCAGCAGCGCATTTGTGATTTTTACGTCAGGTTCGTTTTCTACCAAAGTGATCAAGGTCTTGATCAAATCCGTTTCTCCGCCCGCGGGATGACAGCGTTTACAGGCCCGGAACCCGGCAGATAAAGCTTCCGCGGCTGTGTTGTGAAAACTGCAATTTTCGAACTTTGGCAATCTTGCAGGGCAGCCGGGGCGGCAGAAAATGCCTGTGGAGCTCACCCCTAAAAAAAGATGGCCGTCATAGCGCATGTCCTTATTTGCGAAGACATCATATCGGTCTGTATTTGTAACCACCGGCGGCGGAGTCAGAAGGTCCATGAATTTCCTATAGCAGGGCATATTCCCTCACGTCGCCGAAAAATGAGCATGACAGTATATTATCCCCAAGAGAGGTCACAAAACTTGAAAAGACTAGCTGTCACGCCTATGCGGTGGGACAGTTCGTGAAAGAGATATTATGACCGTCCATCTGCATAAACATGATTTGCCTGACGGCATTGAATTTGGATCATCCGTCGCTGTCGATACCGAAACACAAGGCCTGTCCCTTGTGCGCGATAAATTATGTTTGGTGCAGCTCTCATCCGGTGACGGCGATGCGCATATCGTCCAAATGGACCGGGATAGTTATGACGCGCCAAATTTGAAAAAATTGATGGCCGACCCGTCTGTCACAAAGATTTTCCACTTCGCCAGATTTGATGTCGCCATGATGATGCGGGATTTGGGTGTGACCGTCGCGCCTGTCTTTTGTACAAAAATCGCCTCCGGTTTGGTCCGGACTTACACGGATCGTCACGGGCTGAAGGATTTGACGAAAGAACTCATCAATGTGGATTTGTCGAAACAACAACAATCCTCCGATTGGGCAGCTGATGAGCTGACGGAGGCGCAATTAAATTATGCCGCGTCTGATGTTCTCTATCTCCATCAGCTTAAGACAATCCTCTCCGGACGGTTGATGCGCGAGGGTCGTTGGGAAATGGCACAGGGCTGTTTCGAGTTCCTACCGACCCGCGCACAGCTTGACCTAAACGGTTGGGCCGATGTTGACATTTTCTCTCACCGTATGCGGCGAAATGATTAGATGATGAGTTTGGGGCGCATTACGAATTCGTCAGGCCTGTATTTTAGCTGTCGCCCCCGGGCTTGCGGCCCGCTATAGCTTGCGCGAATTATGACTGCCACCGCGACTATATCCCCAACGTCTGATCGACGCATATCCGAAGATTTGGGTCTTTGGGAGCCTAAGCGTGCGCTGACTCTGGAAGCTGCGCTCGCCCATACGCGGCGGATCAAAGTGCTGCGCTATGTCTTGATGGGTTTATCGGCAGCCCTAATCGGTGTTTTGCTTTGGCAATTTTTATCGGATCAAGGTGGCTATGAACCCGTCAATGATCCATCTGAAAGCGTCAGAATGGTCAATCCGCGTTATTCCGGACGGACAGGTGACGGGCTTCCCTTCTACTTAATCGCTGATACTGCTGTGAGGCGCAGAAGTGATCTCAATACAGTGCTTTTAACGAACCCAATCCTTGAATTTGTGCGCGATGAAGGTGTCGCAAACAGTTCCGTTATCGCGAAAACCGGATCTTACAATGATATGAGTAAGATATTGGAACTGGAAACCGATGTTAATTTGGAAACGGATGACGGGAATATCTGTGACACGAGCCATGCCCGCATTTTCAATGTTGAAAAGCGAATTGAGGGGGACAAACCGATTTTTTGTATCGGTGCTTTCGGGACTGTGAACGGGCAAAGCTACGCGATTGAAGATGCGTACCGGACATTTATTTTTAAAGGCGGCATGACCGCTGATTTGAAAAATGATGCACCTGCGTCAGATGATGACTCATCATTTGGATTTAGCGGAGACAGCCCGATCAATGTTAAAGCCGATACGGGTATTTATAAGGGCGATACAACCGATTTGCGCGGGAATGTGCGGGTTGTCCAAGACGGGGCTGTGATCACATCCAATCAAATGGATATCTTCCGTATTCGAGAAGATGGCGGTTCAGATACGGGGAGCGTCAAATTAGGGGCAATCCGGCGAATTGTTGCGACCGGAGACTTCCGGTATAAAACGGATGAGAATGATATTCGCGGCGCTAAAGGCGTTTACCAACGCGACAAAAACATTATGACAGTCACGGGCGATGTGGTCGTTATTCAACCCGGTGGTAATCGTGTCCGGGCAGAAAAAATGACCTATAATACCAAAACAGGCACAATCCGGTTCTCGGGTAATTGCTTGGGTCGTGATTGTAACGGAAATGGGAGAACACGCATTGTTCTTCCCGGCGCGGAAAATTAGGATGTTTCGAATGAAGCTGTTTTTATCAAGCGTAGTCTCAGCAGGTTTGCTTTTGGCCCTTCCGTCGATGGCGTATGCGCAATTTTCGTCTGACAGCTCTGCACCGACTATTCTTGATGCGGATGATGCCTTTACATCAAATGGCGTTATCACGCTCATTGGTCAGGCAGATATTCGGCAGGGCGATGTAAGGCTCTTAGCTGATAAAGTTCAAATCTATACCGAAGGCGGCGGGGGCGGATTGATCGCGACGAGCGGATTTACGCGCATGGTCGCTACGGGAAACTTTTACTACATTACGCCCGATCAGGAAGTGCGCGGGGATAAGGGCGTCTACACACGCGCAGATGACAGCTTTGTTGTCACAGGCGACGTTGTTTTGCTTCAAGATGATAGTGTCGTGACGGGGAAAAAGCTGAACTATAATCTCGAAACCCGTGAGGCCAAAGTTGCGGGGAATTGCGAAGGTCGCAAATGTAAGAAAGGCCGTCGGGTCTCAATCCTCATCCGGTCAACTGATACAGCCCAAGGCACAAACTAATGGCTGAAGCTGATCCCATGACAAAGCCTAAGATTATCACGCCGCCCGCGACGGGCTTGGCCGCCAATAGTATTGGCAAAGCCTATCGTGGACGCGTCGTTGTGAAAGATATCACTTTGACCGTTCAGCGCGGAGAAGTCGTCGCGTTAATGGGTCCTAACGGCGCCGGTAAAACCACCAGCTTTTATATGATCATGGGGTTGATTGAGGCGGATCGCGGCTCGATTTCCTTGGACGGCCAAGACATTACAAAACTTCCCATGTATCAACGCGCACGTTTGGGTGTTGGCTATCTGCCGCAGGAGCAGTCTATTTTCCGCGGTCTTACAGTGGAAGAAAATATCAAAGCTGTTGTCCAACTGACGGAAAAAGATCGCAGTAAGTGGGATGATAATGTCTCCGCGCTTTTGGACGAATTGAACATCGGACACATTCGAAAATCGCCGGCTTTGGCGCTTTCAGGGGGCGAACGTCGCCGTGTTGAAATTGCGCGGGCTTTGGCCAGCCGTCCGAGTTTCATACTGCTCGACGAGCCCTTTACCGGGATTGACCCGATTGCGATTGCCGACATCTCAGAACTTGTCTTATATTTGAAGAAACGCGGTATCGGTATCCTGATTACAGATCATAGGGTTCGTGAGACTTTGGATATCGTGGACCGTGCGTCAATCCTGTTCCAAGGCGAAGCGCTGTTTGAAGGGACGCCGGACGAAATCCGCGCCAATCCTGATGTTCGCCGCGTCTATCTCGGTGAGAAATACGCTTAGGCCAGCTTAGTGGTAGCGGGATTTATCCCAGACTTGATCAAAAGGTTTTGATCGACCTGAGGCTTGCACAATCAATAAATGTTCACGTTGTAATTCGCGGGGTTCATCCACGCCGCACGCATGGGCGATGATCTCAACCTCCTTGATAATCGTCTTGATATAATTATGAACGCGAACCGCTTTATTGGTGGGGTCGAGGCCTTTTTGAAGGCGCGGATTATGTGTCGTGATCCCCGTGGGGCAAGTATTTTTATCGCATTTCAAAGCTTGGATGCAGCCGAGGGCAAACATGAAACCGCGCGCATTATTGACCATATCCGCGCCCGCACAAAAGGCCCAAGCGACATCAGCGGAGGTGATGAGCTTGCCTGATGCAATGATCTTTACGCGGTCCCGCAGCCCATATTCCCGCAATAAATCATCGACCAAGGGCAGGCTTTCTCTAACGGTCAGGCCTGTATTGTCGATCAGCGGTAAGGGTGCTGCCCCTGTGCCACCATCCCCGCCATCGACCACAATATAATCCGGGGCAGAAGATTCACCGCGTGCCTTGATGGCTTCTAGAAGCGCGATAACCGGTCCGACTTGACCCAAACAAAGTTTGATCCCTGTAGGCAGGCCGGACGTCTCACGCACTTGATGGATTAAGTCTAAAAGCTCCTCTGATGTGCCTGCATCCACATGGCGATTGGGTGAGAGGGCGCTTTTGCCTTCATCAATACCCCGAATTTCTGCAATCTCTGCCGTGACTTTATTACCGGGTAAAATGCCGCCTTTGCCCGGTTTTGCGCCTTGAGAGAGCTTAATCTCCATCATTCTTATATGTGGATTTTCACAAATCTTGCGCAGCTTATCTTCATTCAGAGTTGCATCAGAGTTTCGTGCGCCGAACTTTGCCGTACCGAGTTGATAGACGACATCACACCCGCCTTCGAGATGATAAGGAGACACACCGCCTTCGCCCGTATTCAAATAGCATTTTGAAAGCGCCGCACCATGAGAGAGGGCTTGAATGGCTGGCTTGGATAAGCTGCCATAACTCATGGCTGAAATATTAAAGAGAGAACCGGGCATATAAGGTTTGCGCGTTTGCGGCCCGATAATGAAATCCGGCTTGGGAGGGATGTCGTCTTCTAATTTCGGAAACAGGCCATTGGCAAAAATTGGGGTGCCGGCATCCAATACCTTTGTTGATCCAAAAGGTACGACGTCACTGCCATCTTCACAAACATGGTCGACCCATTGCCGTTCTGCACGGTTAAAGGGCATTTCCTCGCGGTCGAGCGCAAAGAAATATTGACGGAAAAACTCACCTAAATGGGAAAACAAAGTCCGAAAGCGACCAATGACCGGATAGTTACGCCGCACCGCGGATTTGGTCTGGGTTATGTCGATGATAAACATGACGCCCGCTGCCAAGACACCCAATCCGACAATAAACAAAAACAGCGATCCCAAAAGGGACAAGCCGGACATGGCCAGGCCTCCAAATTCCATCATCATGGAGGGATCAGATTCAGCGAAGATAAGGTTTAAAGACATATTGGGCTCCCACCCATATCTATGGCGGGCAGAGCGCAGGGCTGCAATCCGTTTTTAATGGCGTCCGTCCTTATCACAGGTTAGAGGCAGCACTATGAAATGGCTGTTTCGAATTATTGCGCTGACGCTCTTGGTCTTTGTGTCTGTGTGTATTGCTGGCGCATTTATGCCGGCGCAGCAGCGCGTAGATGCGAGCACCGTCTTGGACAGTGATGTGCTCGGCGTCTATGAAATTCTTTCGGATCTTAGGTCCTATCCGGAATGGAGCGGTGTTGGCGGGCCCGAAAGCGAATGGGTTTTTGGCGGCGCGGATAGCGAGACAGGCCAAACAGCTGCATGGCAAGCCGGAGAGCGTTTTGGATCACTGGAAATCCTGCAAACAGAACCCGGGAAATTTGTCATCGTCAGGACCATCGGAGCCTTAGGCGAGCAAACAATCTCGCTTGCCCTAAGTGAAGCGGAGACAGGCACAAATTTTCTGATTGAGGCTGAGCGTGATTTAGGTGGATTTCCCTATTTAGGGCGGATCGCCTCTTTAAGACAAAAAGCTGCAACCAAAGCGGCTTTGGAACAAGCTACGCTCGGCTTGACGCAAATGGTTGAGCCTTAAAACTCTATTCGTCAGGTAGTTTCTCTAAGACCCAGTCTAACGAGTCATCTTCTTCCTCGTCCACGGGGGGCGTTTTCAGCTTCCAATCGGTGTCGACATTGGTTGGACCGGATGGGGTTAATCGGTCAATCAAGCCGGGCGCCTCCGGGCCAAGATTTAGAGGCGTATTGAGAAACTCGCGGTCAAAATTTGTATCCTGAAAATCTAAGGCATTGGTCGATGGTCCGCCGCTATTGACGGACGGATCACCTATATTCAGGCCAAGCGCATTGCGAGACGGCATTGTCCGAGACCCTGAAATTCGCTCGCCACGATCCGTCCCGGTTCCGGCCATGCCGTCAAAACTTTCACGTCCCGTGCGATCGCGCCCCCGGAATTTTTTCAAATATTCCGGACAGTCATTATGGGTTCGCCCTTCCTCCCGGCACCGAATGTCCAGATTGATACCTTCATAGGCTTTACCCGGACCAGTCGGTTGAGGGGCAAGAGTCCATCCGCCTGCGCCCGGACTGGTCCGTCCGATTTGCGTGCCTCCACCCGGAGGGGCCGTCACGGATCCGCCTTGACTGATGGGGCCTTCATTTCCGCCGCCGCGCGGGGGTGTCACGATTGGATCATCGAGAGAGGAGTCTCTGTCGCGTTTGATGAGATCCATAAAGGGGTCGCTTTGTTCTTGCGGGACGGCGCGGATTTCTTCCTCCCGGCTTTCCGGGGCGTCCGGCGACGCCAGAACTGTGGGGGCCGTGATGATTAGATCGGGCTCAGGCTCCGGTTCAAGTTCCGGCTCAATCTCGGGCAGGGGCTCAGGCGCTGGCTCAGGTGGCGTTTCCGGCAATGGCTCTATGATGATTTCCGGCGGAAGCGGTTCGGGCTCTATCAACTCCGGAAGCGGTTCAGCTTCAATGACGCCGGGGGTGGGCGGCAGCTCAGGTTCTATGATGGGAGGTTCAACCAGCGGTTCCGGCTCGGGTTCCGGTTCAAAGATTTCGATAACAGGCTCAGGGTTCGACTCCGGTTCAATGACAGGCTCGATGGTTTCGACAGGCGGTTCCGGCGTCGGAAGCGGCTCCGGTAGAGGCTCAAAAATTTCGATGATGGGCTCTGGCTCGGGTTCCGGCAAAGGCTCAGGTTCAGGTTCAGGCTCAGGCAGGGGCTCCGGTTCGGGCAGCGGATCAGGTTCAACCGTTTCCGGCTGTGCTAAAATTTCAGGCGGGGGCGGCGTGATGACAGGCTCCGGCTCAATTTCAGGCTCAGGCTCCGGTTCCGGCTCTGGTTGAGGCGGCGGAGGTGGTGGAGGCGTGGGTTCCGGCCTGGGTTGAGGCTTGGGTTGGGGTTTTGGAACGGGCGCAGGTGGCGGCGGGGCCGGTACGGGTTCAACTATAATCGGCTCTGGTTCCGGTTCAGGCTCCGGCTGTGGTTCAAATGTGACGATCTCAACTGTAACCGCTTCTGGCGGGGGTGGCGGTTTCAAGTCGGGAACGATGAAGCTGCCTGAAAGGGAGAAAACCAGCCCCAGATGGACCAGAAACACGATGGCAGCATTGGCGGTGAACCGTTGTGCATCATCATCAAGAAAGTCAGTGAGACGATCTTCATCATGATAAGGCGAAAAGCTCGCATCTCTTGGTCCCGTGGGCTGCACGTTTGGCCACTCTTTTCGCCGTTTCTAAGACAAAAGCCTATGACGGTTCGTGCATGACGCCAAGGTGAAGAGGCGCGAAACGCCCTTAAATTTCAGTCACGCGCCACTCAGGATGTGAGGGATTAAGCCATGCCTTGCGCGACGAATAGAAACAGGGCCATCAAAGCTGTTCCAATCAGCACCGTTTTTTCGAATTTTAATTCCTGTGTCATATCCGTCACCATTACATTTATGCTGTACATATCACCGGCAATCATGACGAGATAATGACGTCTCTATGAAATCTCCGTGACCTCTATTTGATCAGTGACTTTCGCCTGCTTCTTATTGCGCCACAGGATGATGGAAATGCCGGATAATGTGATAAAAGCCCCGATGAATAAAATGGGGGTCGGGGCTTCGCCCAAAATCAATATGCCCGCCGCCACGCCAATCACAGTCGTCATCAACCCTGACGGCGCAACCGTATGAATGGGCAATCGCTGTAAGAGCCAGTAATAGGACCCATGCGCAACGAGACTGACCAAGAGGACGGAATAGAGCAGGGCCAACCCGAAATTGACGCGGGTTTCAGGTGCAAAAGCAGCCATTTGACCGTCTTCTAAGAGCAGACTTAATGGCCATAAAACAACGGAACCGACGACCCCGAAACAAGCGAGAAGTTGGACAGGATTAACGGATTTCACCGATTTCACGCTTATTGCACCCACGGCCTCCGCCATTGCGCCGCACGCCATTAAGGCGATCCCCAGCGCAAACCCTTGTCCGGCAGCTTCTGACGGCGTGCCCAATCCGATGAAGACGACACCGATAAAGGCCAAAGCGGCCCCTGAAATCCGCCAAATTCCTATGCGCTCTCCCAAAATCAAAACAGAGAGAATAATCGAAAAGGGCATATAGAGTTCAATCGTTACCGCTGCGGCGCTGGCTGTGGTCAATTGCATGGCCGGGAACATGAAAGCATAATTAAGAGCGCCAAAGCCCAACCCGCCGACCAGAACGGCTTTCATCTGACCTGAATGCCATTTCAGAAAGGGAAGGAGGATGAGTGCGAGGCCGGAAATTCTAAGCGCGGCATAGAATAAAGGTGGGACACCCATATCCACGATGGTGAATTTCATGACGGTAAAATGCAGGCCCCAAATGGCGCAAACCAGCATTAAGACACAAAATTCCCGCACAGACATAATTACAGGCTTTCCCAAACAATGTCTCGCGCCTATGCCCATCTCATGACTGACGCAAGACTTTCGGATCGAATTACAAAAATCGGCACATCTGCAACGATGGCGATAACACAAACCGCACGGGATATGCGTGCAAAGGGTCGTGATGTGATTTCTTTGTCAGCGGGTGAGCCGGACTTTGATACGCCGCAACATATTCGTGACGCCGCGACAGACGCCATGAATGCCGGCGCGACACGCTACACGGCCGTGGACGGAATACCGGAATTGAAAGATGCGATCATCCGGAAGTTTTGGCGGGATAATGAACTGACTTACACGGTTGATCAGATCAATGTCTCGCCCGGCGGGAAGCCCGTGATTTTCAATGCGCTGGCCGTAACGGTGGGTCCGGGCGATGAGGTCATTATCCCCGCCCCGTGCTGGGTCAGCTATCCCGATATGGTGAAACTTTGCGGGGGAACGCCGATTGTGGTGCCTTGCGGATCTGACACAGCCTTTAAACTGACGGCGGAAGCCTTAGAGGCCGCCATCACACCAAAGACGAAATGGTTGATGTTGAACTCCCCGTCAAATCCAACGGGCGCAGCCTATACAGCAGATGAGCTCTTGGCTTTAGCCGAAGTCCTCCGTGCGCATCCTGACGTCATGATCCTCTCAGACGATATATATGAGCATCTGGTCTATGATGATTTTTCGTTTGCAACGATGGCGCAAGTTGCACCGGACTTGTTCGACCGCACCCTGACCATGAATGGTGTGTCCAAAGCCTACGCCATGACGGGGTGGCGCATTGGCTATGCCGGCGGGCCGAGCTGGCTGATCGCGGCGATGCGCAAATATATGGGACAAACCACATCCAACCCTGCGAGTGTGAGCCAGTGGGCAGCAGTCGCAGCGCTTAATGGGGATCAGTCTTTCTTGGAAGGCTGGCGAACAACCTATGCCAAGAGACGCGACCGGGTCGTCGGACGACTCAATGCGATGCGCGGCATAACTTGCCTGACCCCGCCGGGTGCATTTTACGCCTTTGCAGATATTTCACAGATAACAGAGGATGATGCGGGCTTTGCACTTCGCCTCTTGGAAGACACAGGTGTTGCAGCAGTTCCGGGCAGTGCATTTCACGCGCCGGGCCATATCCGTCTCAGCTATGCGGCGTCTTTATCTGAATTGGATGCGGCGATGGACCGCTTGGACGGGTTTTTAGCCTAGCCCGCCGTATTACAAAGATGGGCTTTCACAACTGCGCCCGCTTTGCCCATATCCACGCGACCCGCATAGCCGGATTTCAACTGGCCCATAATCTTGCCCATATCTTTTAGGCACGTTGCGCCGGAATCTTCGACGAGGCTTGCAATAATGGTTTTCATCTCATCTTCAGACAGGGGTTGTGGCATAAATTCACGAATAATTTCAATCTCTTCGCGTTCCCGCTCAGCCAATTCAGGTCGACCATTTTCTTCATAGGTCTGCGCGCTCTCTTTGCGCTGCTTGACCATTTTAGACAGCAGGGAGAGAATTTCGCCTTCATTGATACCTTCGCAGCGATCTTCGGCGCGCGCGGCAATATCGCGGTCTTTCACAGCGGCCGCGACCAAGCGGAGGGTGGACACACGTAGCGTGTCTTTTTCCTTCATGGCCGTCTTGGTCGACTCATTGATTCGTGTGCGTAGCGTGGCAGCATCGGACATAGTGTTCGCGATCTTATTACCCTCGGATGCCCCACATCCGTGTTCCTCAAGAGGCGCTACATAGGCGTCTCAAGCGGACTTGCCAAGCCTGACATTCATTTTGGGGATAGACCTGTATTTTTGCGGTGCTTTCCATAAAGGAGCCTTGCCAATCGTGGCGCGGCCTATAAAAGCTCCGACAGTTTGCCTGCTCGATAACTGGATTCTTGATCATGACGTCTTATCAGCCGACCCGCACGCCCACAGCTGCGCTTGTTCTCGCCAATGGAGAGGTCTTTTACGGCGATGGTATTGGGCATGTTGGCTCTGCTGTTGGGGAAGTCTGTTTCAACACGGCCATGACGGGCTATCAGGAGATTCTAACAGACCCGTCTTATGCGGCACAAATTGTGTGTTTTACATTCCCGCATGTCGGCAATACCGGAACTAATATTGAGGACGAGGAAGCGAGTAGTCCGCGCGCTGAGACAGCCGCAGTTGGCGGCATATTCCGCGCCGCTGTCACGCCCGCATCCAATTGGCGGTCTGATACAGAGCTCGGCGATTGGTTGGCCGCGCGCAAAATCATTGGCCTCTCAGGCGTAGACACGCGGGCACTGACGGCGTTTATTCGCGATAATGGCATGCCAAATGGTGTTATTGCGCATGAACCGTCCGGGGAATTTGATATTCCGGCGCTCGTGAAACAGGCCCAAGACTGGGCCGGGTTGGTCGGCGCTGATCTCGCACAGGACGTGGCTTCAGATGAACAGTTCGATTGGACGCAAGCGCGGTGGGAATTGCCCGGCGGTTACAAGGATATTGAAAATGTAAAGCGCGTCGTGCTGATCGATTATGGCGTCAAACGCAACATCATGCGGAACCTGATCAGTTCGGGATTGGCTGTGACAGTTGTACCCGCGAAAACATCAGCGGCTGATATTCTAGCGCTAAAGCCTGACGGTGTTGTCTTATCCAACGGGCCCGGCGATCCGGCGGCCACGGGTAAATATGCGATTCCGACCATTCAGGCGCTGGTTGAGGCCGATATGCCTTTGCTGGGGATTTGTCTCGGCCACCAAATGCTGGCTTTGGCCTTGGGCGCGAAGACGGTCAAAATGGATCAGGGCCATCACGGCGCTAACCATCCGGTTAAAGATCATACGACGGATAAAGTGGAAATCGTCTCCATGAATCACGGCTTTGCGGTGGATAGCGACAGCCTGCCAGCCACAGTAGAAGAAACACATGTCAGCCTGTTTGACGGAACAAATTGCGGAATCCGCCTCAAAGGAAAACCTGTCTTCTCAGTCCAGCATCATCCGGAAGCCAGCCCGGGTCCGCAAGATAGTTTTTATCTCTTCGACAGATTTGCCGACGCGGTGAAGGCGGCTTAGTTTAAATTAATTCGCCCATTCTCAATCAAACTCTCGGCCGCAGCGAGAACGGCATCTTTTGCTGGCCGAGGAATGACGCCTGTTAGACTTGTGACGTAAGCGGCATCGGCCTCGTGAAATGTGCCAACATCCGGCACGATACTCTTCACGGATTGATCAAAAACGCCTGCAATTTTCACGAGCCAATTCGCCATCTCCCGAGTGGGAAGTTTCGCTTTTGGATAGGCTTCCTGCAAAATCGTGGAAATATCAGAAATCCAGAGCGTGTTAGATGCGGCCATTAAACGTCGCCCGCCCGCGTCTTTCGTTGTCATCGCTTTTATATGTAAAGAGGCACAATCGCGTACATCGACAATGGGATAAGCGATACGCGGCATCATCGGAAACTGACCGCTGAACAATCCTTTGATGATCGCGAGAGACGCGCCCCCATTATCATAAGTGTCCGGACCAAAAACGAGGCCCGGGCAAATTGTTGAAACCCGTGTTTTGACATTATGGGTTTCGGCATAATCCCAAACGGCGCGTTCGGCCCGCGTTTTCGAAACCGGATATGCGGTGAGGGGGCGCCAGTCCGGATCAGACCAATCGTCTTCTTTGACCAACATATGGTCTCCCCGTCCCGGTTGCCCCATCATGGAGACCATGGAGGAGGTCATGACCACGCGTTCAACAGCTGCGCCAAGGGCCTGCTCCACCACTCGCATTGCGCCGGCTCTTGCGGCTGGTACTAAGTCCTCACGATTTGAAGGCGCCTCGAGAGGAAAAGGTGAGGCGATATGTTGGACGAAGCGGCAGTCTTTCACAGCGTCTTTCCAGCCAGCATCGGAGTCGAGATTGGCTTCAACCAATTCCAAGCGGGATGTGTCTGCACCGTTGGACGTCAGACTGTCGACGATACGCTGGCCTTTGTCCAAATTCCGGACGGTTCCGCGGACGGTATATCCTTTTTCTAACAGGCCTGCGGTGACATGGCTGGCAATGAAGCCGGACACGCCGGTGACGAGAACAAGATCGGTCAT